>JABHTA010000109.1 GCA_018669945.1 Flavobacteriales bacterium | reverse complement strand
TGTCTGTGCTCTTCTGCACGATGTTGTGGAAGATACAGATGTTACTCTTGACGACATTGACGGTATATTTGGAGGTACAGTAGCACGAATTATTGATGGACTAACAAAAATATCTCAAGTATTTGATCAAACATCATCAATTCAAGCAGAGAATTTCAGAAAAATGTTACTCACCCTTTCGGATGACGTTCGAGTAATTCTTATCAAACTTGCTGATAGGTTACATAACATGCGGACACTCGGATCAATGCCTGCGCACAAAAAGAGAAAAATTGCTTCTGAAACATTATTTTTATACGCTCCCCTTGCCCACCGCCTGGGCTTGTACTCAATAAAGTCTGACTTGGAAGATTTGGGTCTAAAATACACTGAACCAGATGTTTATGATTCTATTGACGGCAAACTCAAAAAAACGAAAGCTGTTCGAACTAGATTTGTTAATCAATTTACTTTACCTATTAAACGAAAGTTAGATAACGGGGGTATAATCTATGATGTTAAAGGCAGAACCAAGTCTATCTTTTCAATTTGGAACAAAATGCAAAAGAAAGGTATTCCTTTTGAAGAGGTATATGACGTTTTTGCAATTCGCGTTGTAATAACATCTGAACAAAACGAAGAAAAAGCAGATTGTTGGAAAGCATATTCCATGGTAACAGATTTTTACACCCCGAATCCAGACAGACTAAGAGACTGGATTTCTACGCCAAAAGCCAACGGATACGAATCGTTACACACTACTGTAATGAGTCCAACAGGTAAATGGGTTGAAGTACAAATTCGCACAAAACGAATGGACGATATTGCGGAAAAAGGTTTTGCTGCTCACTGGAAATATAAAGGATCAGGATCCGAATCTGCTCTTGATGAATGGATTCGTAGAATTCGTGAAATGCTTGAAAATCCAGATATTGACGCTGTAGATTTTGTAGATGATTTCAAACTAAACCTTTTTGCTAAAGAGATATTTATTTTTACTCCATCAGGAGAGTTGAAAACGCTACCTTCTCGATCTACAACCTTAGATTTTGCCTTCGAAATTCATACCCAAGTTGGTGAAAAATGTATTGGAGCTAGGGTTAACTACAAATTGGTTTCACTGAGTCATGAGCTAAAAAGTGGAGACCAGGTTGATATTATTACTTCAAAGAAACAAAAAGCAAAAGAAGATTGGCTAAATTTTGTTGTTACAGGAAAAGCCAAATCTAAAATAAAAGCTCTTCTCAAAGAAGAAAAAAGAACGGTAGCCAAACAAGGAGAAACAATCTTTTTACGCAAGTTGAAAAGTTATAAAATTCAACTTTCTGAAGATAATCAAGCAGGAATACTTACATTCTACAAGCAACAAAACCAACTAGACTTAAACTTTGCCATAGCCAAAGGGCTAATAGATTTAAGTAAGCTAAAAAAGCTATCTCAAGAGAATGGTGTTCTGCAGTTCGATAAACCAAAAAAAGCGGAAAAATCTCTCAAACAACTTGTTACAACTGTTCGGGGGAAAGCCGACATGCTTGTTCTTGGAGAGAACATGGACGATATCGAGTACAAACTCTCGCCTTGTTGCTCTCCAATACCTGGAGATGATGTATTCGGCTTTATAACCATTAACGAAGGAATCAAAATTCATCGAGTAACCTGTCCAAATGCTATGCAATTAATGGCGAACTATGCCTACAGAATTGTTCAAGCCAAATGGACCAGCCAAGAATCAATTTCTTTCCTTGCAGGGCTTACAATTAAAGGCATTGACGACATGGGGTTGGTTAATGAAATTACCCGTGTTATTTCTAATCAATCAAAAATTAACATGCAATCAATTAGTTTTGAATCAGTAGATGGTATTTTTGAAGGAAAAATTATGTTATTTGTACAAGATACTGAGCACCTCAATACGCTTACTAACAAATTAAAGATAATTAAAGGTGTTCACAGTATCGAACGAATAGATAGCAAGTAAAATGAGTGTTTTAGATAACGTTACAGAAATATTTTCAGATTATCTTGAAATAAACGGACACCGTAAAACTCCTGAGCGGTTTGCCATTCTAGATGAGGTTTACACTAATACAGACCATTTCGATATAGAATCACTTTATATCCAAATGAAAAACAAGAAATATAGAGTTAGTCGTGCGACATTATACAATACAATCGATTTATTAATTGATTGCGCATTAATAAGAAAGCATCAATTTGGCAAAAACACTAGCCAATTCGAAAAATCTCATGGATCAAAACAACATGACCATGTGGTGTGCGTTGAATGCAATAAAGTTGTAGAATTTTGTGACCCAAGAATTCACAATATTAAAACTACTGTCAGTGATGAGCTAGGATTTGATGTATTGAATCATTCACTAAATTTCTATGGAATCTGTCAGGAATGCAAAAAAGAAAAAAGAAAAAATAATGGAGTTTAGTTTTTTAGTAGCACAAACCGAAAGTCTTGCAGATTATCAACTAATTGGTAATCTGATGGATAAAGAATCGGCAAATGACCTCGTTAATTCGTTTGAGGAAAAATTAAATGATGGAATCACCTATTTTGTTTTCAATTTAGAAGAAATGAGCTATCTTAATAGCACTGGACTTAATGTATTAATTGGGTTATTAACAAAAGTTCGTAACTCTGGTGGAGAATTGATTATTTGTAGCGTTCCAAAAAAAATCAATCAACTACTTTTGATAACTAAATTAAACACTGTTTTTAACGTGGCTATCTCCACCAATGAGGCCAAGAATATTATTGAAAAAGAAATAAATTCGAACGTTTCGGATAACTAATAAATAAAAAAATGAAGGTTGACGTACTTTTAGGACTGCAATGGGGTGACGAAGGAAAAGGGAAAATTGTAGATGTTCTGACTCCAAAATACGACATTATTGCCCGTTTTCAGGGTGGTCCAAACGCAGGGCACACATTAGAGTTTAACGGCATTAAACATGTTCTTCATACTATTCCATCTGGCATATTTAGAGAAAACACATTAAACATAGTAGGAAATGGCGTTGTAATCGATCCAGTTATTTTCAAAAAAGAAATTAGTGCTCTAGTCGAATTAGGTGTTGATGTAACATCGAACTTAGTACTTTCTAAAAAAGCTCATCTAATTCTTCCCACCCATCGCCTGCTAGATGCTGCATCTGAAAAAGCAAAAGGCAAGGAAAAAATTGGTTCTACACTTAAAGGAATCGGACCAACCTACATGGATAAAACGGGGCGTAATGGTTTAAGAATCGGTGATATTACAGAAGCTTACTTTCTTGAGAAATACAACACATTAAAACAGAAGCATCTTTCACTTTTGGCGCAATTTGAGTACGACACATCAGAATTAGACGCCATGGAAAAAACGTGGTTAGCTGCAACTGAAGAACTTAAAAAATTAAGCGTATTGATAGCGAACATGAGTTAAATAATGCAATGAAAACTGGTAAAGCCGTTTTAGCAGAGGGGGCTCAAGGTTCTTTACTAGACATAGATTTTGGCTCATATCCGTTCGTTACATCTTCTAATACTGTCTGCGCAGGTGCCTGTACAGGTTTAGGAATCGCTCCAAACAGAATTGGAGAAGTTTTTGGGATATTCAAAGCATATTGTACTAGGGTTGGTAGCGGACCATTCCCTACAGAACTTTTCGATGCTGATGGCGTGTTAATGCAAAAAGAAGGCAACGAGTTTGGTGCTACGACAGGCAGGCCTAGAAGATGTGGTTGGATAGACTTACCTGCTTTAAAATATGCTTGTATGATTAATGGAGTTACACAGTTAATTATGATGAAAGCTGACGTTCTTAGCTGTTTTGATAACATTAAGGTTTGTACACACTATAATTATAAAGGTGAGCAAATTTCACACTTTCCTTATGATGTTGCCGAAAGTCTTGTTTCTCCGATTTACATAGAATTGCCTGGTTGGAAAACCGATCTTACAGGCGTAACTGATTTAGATGCTTTACCAATCGAACTCCTCTCCTATGTTGAGTTTTTGGAAAAGGAATTAGAGTTACCTATTACAATTATTTCAGTTGGACCTGACAGAAGCCAGACTATTTTAAGAGATAAAGCGTTAGCATAAAAAATTTCCCATGAAGTACATTATGAATAACTCCACATTTTATAGAGGAGTTTTCATTATTATTTACATCATGTTAAGTCTTGGAGGACATGCCCAAAAAAAGGTTAATAAAAACAAGAAGAAAGTCCAAATTATCAGCGCTAATTCCTTAGAAGTCGACCCTAAAAAAGGTAAAGGAGCTAAACGTCTTATTGGCAATGTTGCTTTTAAGCAAGATGATGTTTATATGTACTGCGATAGTGCCTATTTCTTCTCTAAAACAAACGATTTAGATGCATACAATAATGTTAGAATCGTTCAAGGAGACAGCCTTATTTTATATGGGGACACTTTACACTATAACGGAAACTCAAAATATGCTCGAATACGCGGACATGTTAAACTAGATAACAACCAAATTATTCTTAATTGTAATCAATTAGATTATGACCTGAAAAATGAGTTTGGTTATTACGTTGGTGGGGGCACAATACACAATAAAGAAGAAAGAAGTACGGTGACAAGTAATCAAGGGTATTATTATCCTAATACTGAATATTTCTTCTTCAAGGATAGCGTTCATCTAAAGCATCCAGATTATGATATTAGAGCAGACACAATGAAGTTTCATTCTAAAAGTGAGATAACCTATTTTTTAGGTCCAACCCACATTAAAACTGGAGGAAACACCATCTATTGTGAAAAAGGTAAACTTAACCCAAAAACAAAAACTTCATATTTTGTAAAAAATGCCTCAATTTCATCTCATGAAAAAATAATTGAAGGAGACAGCATTTTTTACAATCAGCAAGATAAAATTGGTGAGGTGTTCGACAACGTTACCATTATTGACACCACAGAAAACCTAATTATAAACGGTGATTATTCTAAGTATAATGAGGCGGATAGCACTTCTATTGTGACTGGTAATGTTTTGTTGACCCAAATTTACGAGAAAGACACATTTTATCTACACGCTGACACACTGTTATCCTATTATGATAGTACTAAAACATACCAGAATATTTCTGCTTTTCATCATGTTCAATTCTATAAATCGGATATGCAAGGCAGATGTGATTCCATAATATTCTCCGATATCGATAGTACAATTAAGATGTATAATGAACCAATTATGTGGTCAGAAGCCAACCAAATGACTGCCGATTTTATTGAGATAAAGCAATTTGATGGTGAGATAAAATACTTTTCCCTTTTAAAGAACGCATTTATTATTTCTGAAGTAGATACGTCCAAGTACAACCAAATTAAGGGAAAAGACATGGTTGGATATTTCCAAAATAGTGAATTATACAGAATTAATGTCTTAAACAATGGACAAACAATCTATTACGCCAAAAACGATGAAGATTCTACCTATAT
>JABHTA010000264.1 GCA_018669945.1 Flavobacteriales bacterium | reverse complement strand
AGTAAATATATAATAAATTCTTAATAAAGTATTGTTATTGGAGTTTATTTACAATAAATTATCGAGAGTATCAAGTTTTTTATGTTTTCAAACCTGCGAACACAATTCCTATTATATTTTACGAAGAGGAAGTACAAATAGACAACATGCCTAAAGAACTACAAAAGATAGCTTATATTATTTAGTTTTAATTATGGTATTTAGGAAATTTAAATGAACAATTACAAGCTTACCTAGTTATGTTGCAATTATTCGTCTTTTATTTTTTGAATCAGAGTTGTATGTTTGGTTCTATGCGTAATGTAATGACTTTATTTATTCTCTTATTTGGTGTTGTTTGCTATTCTGCGGCTCAAGAAATAAAAGTTGTTACCTGGAATATTTTCTTGCGACCTGCATTTTTGCTTGACAAACAAATAGAGCGTGTCGATTCCATTGCCGCACATTTACTTTCTAACAATTATGATGTAATTGCCTTACAAGAAGTATTTCATAGAAAGGCCAGAAAGCGGCTTATTAGTCAGCTTGATTCTTGCTTCCCTTATTACTTGGAGCCAGAAAGAAGTGGGGTTTTTAAAATTAATAGCGGATTAATGACATTTAGTAGATACCCAATTATTAAAGACAAACACACCTTCTACTCGAATTTGATTGCAGCCGATAAATTGTCATCGAAGGGATTACAAATGGCACATGTCATGGTTGGTGGTGATACATTATTAATTGCTAATACTCACTTGCAGGCGGGTACCGAAGATAGATTTCAGGAAGCTCGGGTTGATGAATATCTTCATATTCGAGAAATGCTAAGGGGAAAGGTTATTGCTGTTGTGTTATTAGGAGATTTAAATACAGATAAAAACAATACGACAAGGCATGAAGTGATGTTGTGTAAGTTGAAATTTATTGACGGCCAGATATTGAACAGGGAGATAGGTAGTGCAAACCTTGCCAATCAAGAATTGTTTTTTGCAGAAGAAGGAGGAGAACAGGTTCTTGATTATATTTTATCAAGTACAAGTCCTGCTTCTAATATTTCTATAAAAAATAGAAATATTAAATGTTTTGGATCTAAATGGAACGGAAAGCTATCGAATCTTTCCGATCACAATGCCGTGGAAGCGATTATTATCTTATAGCTGCTATTGTGTACTTTTGCATTTAATTTTATTGCAGATGAGTGGATTTAAAGAACTAGGAATTGCAGACGATTTCGTAAAAGGATTATCTGAAATAGGCATAACAGTGCCAACGAGCATCCAAAAGGAGGTTATTCCTGCGTTGATTGACAATGATGGTGATTTGATTGGGCAAGCCCAAACAGGTACAGGAAAAACTGCTGCATTTGGGTTGCCTTTGCTGCATAAAATTCGTCCTGAACAAAAGCAAGTTCAGGCATTAGTATTGAGCCCTACGAGGGAGTTAGGACAACAAATTTCTAAACAGCTATTTAAGTTCACTAAATATTCCAATAAAATTTTTTCGGAAGCCGTTTATGGTGGTGAAAAAATTGATAAACAAATCTCTCGTTTAACTAGACCAACTCATGTGATAGTAGCAACTCCTGGGAGATTAATCGACTTAATACAAAGAAAGGCTGTACATCTTGACGCAGTTCGTATTGTTGTTCTTGACGAAGCAGATGAAATGCTTTCGATGGGGTTTAAGAAGGAACTGGATGAAATTTTGAGTAAGTTGAGTAGCGTAAAAAACAAATGGTTGTTTTCTGCCACAATGCCGCATGGGGTAAAAGAAATCGCTAATAAATTTTTGTCTACCGAAGCAAAACGAATTGAAGTAAGTAAAGATAATATTGTAAACAAGAATATTGAGCATCAATATGTTGTTTGTGAAGAGGTTGATAAACTGAACATTATTACTCAGTTTTTGAAAACTCAAAAAGGAAACCGTGGTTTAGTTTTTTGCAGAACCAAGGCAGCTACTGAGAAGCTAGCGAAACAGTTACAAGCAAAGAACTTTGCAGTAGATGGTATTCAAGGTGATATGCAACAAAAAGAGCGAGATAAAGTAATGCGTGCATTTAAAAATGATACGATTCATACTCTAGTCGCAACCGATTTGGCAGCACGTGGAATTGATGTGCCAGATTTAGCATACGTAGTGCATTATCAACTGCCAGATAAAGATGAATACTTTACCCACCGAAGTGGAAGAACTGCTAGGGCTGGGAAGAAGGGCATTTCATTAGTTTTAGCCACCACACATGAATTACGAAATGTGCGGTTTTATGAAAAGTCTTTAGGTTTAGTTTTTAAGCAAGTTAGATGATATTCGAATACATAACAACCCAAGAACAGCTATCAGAGTGTATTAAAAAGATAAACTTAGTTCCTGAAATTGCAGTCGATTTAGAATTTGACAAAAATCGTTATCGTTATGGCTTCAACCTTTGTTTGCTTCAGATAAAAGCAGCTGATGAAATCTTCTTGATTGATCCACTAGGTGTAGATTTCGATATAAAGCCAGTTTTCGAGCCATTAGAGAACCCCAAAATTGAAAAAGTAGTCTATGCTTTTGGTGAAGATATACGGTTGCTTCATACGTTAGGTTGCTACCCGAAGAACTTGTTTGATATTGTTATTCAAACTAGGTTGATGGATTATCCTGCAATATCATTAACAAACTTATTGTTGGAGGAGCAGAATATTGTTTGTAGTAAATCATCTCAGAAAAGCAATTGGTTTAAGCGACCGCTTACAGAACAGCAATTAACCTATGCCGCAGAAGATGTTGAGTACTTAATCGAACTTAGAAATCAAATTCAAGAAAAATGCACAGATGAGTTGACTGAGT
>JABHTA010000263.1 GCA_018669945.1 Flavobacteriales bacterium | reverse complement strand
GCCATTCTTCTAAAACAGGTTCTGTGACGTACAAAATATTGTTCGCCTCAAGCAATTCTATTAGTTCCTTATGCTTTGGGCTTAATTTATTACCATAATTCGTGATTAGAAGACTGACCTTGTTATGTTTTAAGCATGTCAAGTTCTCATCTTTGGGAAGAATCTTGGCGTTGGTATAAACAACTATGTTTTCGGCATTATCATATGTTACTAGTTTGTTTATGACTTGATACATTTTATCATTCATTAATGGGTCGCCACCAATGACTCGAAATTCTCCAATTCGATTTATACATTCCATCAACCTGTCAGTGGATTTCAAAAGTAAATCCAAATCACTATTTTTAGGGTTCTCATAATATTGCATTAGATTTGCGCAATCCTTACATTTAAGAGAGCACCGTTCTGTTATAACAATATCCATAAATTTGATATTGAATCCGACAGAAGAATTCTTCGTAGCTTTTTCACAATCGTATTTATATATTCCTATCTCTCTTTTTATTTTTAATGGAGACCAATGGTGCTTGAATTTATGCCGCGGATTAGACAGATCGTTTTTCGAAAAAGCATTATCTTTAGTAAAATCAGTATTCTCCAATAGTTCGACGCAATTATGAATATTAGAGAAACCCATGTCCTCAAGTAAAGTGGTCACCTGTATTACATAATGGTTTGTTATAAATATATGCCTGTCTGGAGCCATTTTAGAGAGCTCCAAGGGTGAGATTGTTTCGATGCCACAAAACAGCTTTCCTTGTTTTTCTTCATTACTATCACAGAAATAACTAACTTGAATATTAAGCTCATTTAGACAGTAAAGGACAAGCTCTCCAAAATCGCCAGCCCCAAATAATACAATTGGTATGGAGTCTGATTTCAGAGAATGTATTAAATTTGGAAAAGTAGTGTTTGACATCTATCCTTGCCTCTATGTTTGGTGCTAAATAGTTTTGATTTTTTATTTAATTGAAACTAGTTCAATTATAGTCCAATATAAAAAAGATCGGAATATTTTCTATAAGGTATTCACCCTTAAACCTATTCATACATAGTGGTTGATTAAACAGATCTCTTAACTTTTATCGACCCTTATGGCTCTATCCTTTAGATTAATGTGCTAATGAGAAATCCATCCATTATTTGTATCCAAGCTAAATTCTGAGCACTAGAACGACCATTAAACGATAAAATTTGCTCTTATTTGAATTAGAATAGCGTTAATCAACCCTCCAAAAATAAGATTTACGCCAAATAAGTCAAAATATTATGGTTGCATCGGTACAGCTATATAGGACCGAAAAAATATAATTTAAACTGTAAAGCTTTTTTTATTTATTTTCGATAGAGTAATAATGGTACTAAATTTAAGCTGCTACTTATTATTTGACCAAAGACCAAGAGTTAACCGCAACACATAGTAGCCTGAGATTACCAGCACACCTTTGGAGTATATGGTTGTCCGCAGAGAATCTTTGTGATTAATTTTCAGAGCGATACAAATAATGGATTCATCAATGAAAACGATGGAAAGTTCAAATATACACTTTGAAGCTGGAATTGATTCCAATATCAAGGTATGGCTTATTGATCCAACCTATACCCAACAGCAACAGTCCTCTTATGCAATGCCTTCAGCAATTGGTGGAATAGCTACCTTTACTGACAAGTATGTTAAAAATTTAAAGAAACCGGTAAGAATATTTAAATATCCTGAGACTTTGGCTGATGCCCTAAGAAAAGAAGGCCCACCTGATATAATTGGTTTTAGCAATTATGTTTGGAATCATGAGTTATCAAGAGCACTTGCTGCTCGAATCAAAGCCCAATCTCCCAAAACAATTACAGTAATTGGAGGACCTAATTATCCGGTAGAAACATCGGAGCAAGAGTCCTATTTGCAGACCCATCCTGAAATTGATTTTTTTGTTGTTGGAGAAGGAGAATTAGCCTTTGCGAATCTCGTTGCCGCGCTGATAAGAAATGGATTAAATAAAAACAAGATAAACGAAGTACTTCCTTCAGTTCATTATATTAAAGCGAATAAGGAAGTTCACATCACTTGTATTATGGAGCGCATCGAAGACCTTACGGAAATACCATCACCCTATCTTGAAGGAAAGCTAGACGAGTTTTTTGATGGTAGACTGCAACCAGTTATCCAAACGACAAGAGGATGCCCATTTGGTTGCACGTTTTGCGTAGAAGGCACCAATTATTACCAGAAAATTTACCGCAGTTCTCAGGATAGAACGAGTATAGAGCTTGACTACATTGGATCTAAAATGAAAGTAGTTCGCGAAAATGGGGGTCGTAATGATCTTTGGGTTGTTGACTCAAATTTTGGTATGTACTCGCAAGATTTGGAAACATGCAAATCAATTGCCGAGTGCCAGGAAAAATATAATTGGCCGGAATACATTCAATGCGATACGGGTAAAAATCAAAAACCAAGAGTGCTGAACGCTGCCCGGCTTGTTAAAGGCGCTATGCAGATCTCGGGATCAGTTCAAACCTTGGACGAAGAAGTATTAAAAAACATTAAGCGAAATAACATAGCAGCTGATGGCCTGATGGAGTTAGCCATTGAAGCGGCAGAGATTGATGCTGATTCTAGAAGTGAAATAATCTTGGCCTTACCAGGAGAAACCTTGAAGTCACATTTCGAAACAATTAGGAAAGTTATTGACTCTGGTTTCAGTCATGTCAACACATATCAATT
>JABHTA010000260.1 GCA_018669945.1 Flavobacteriales bacterium | reverse complement strand
TATAAAATGCTGATTTCGGCAGGTGGGTTTAAAACCCAGGAAGCTACTATTGACTTAACTGTAGAAGATAAAAATCCTAGCATCAATATGGATTTTATAATGGTGAGGTAAGAAGCTGCCCCCTTTATTTTAATTTCATGTTTGATTTTAATACTAGTACTGTATTCAATTCTTAATAATTCAGCGGGGGTGATTAGATGTTTGGGAGCCGAATGATATTATGATAAACCATGTTCATTTTGTTTTTAGAAATATTCCTGAACAAAATCCAAAACAGTTGTTAGGTAAATTTTGCTAGTGAGCTCAATGACGAATCAAAGATCACACATTTACCACTTTTACTGGGGCTGTATAAACTAGCAATTTAGTCACTAAATCAAAACCAATTTCGTTTAGTGCATCTCCATATTGGGTAATCTGCTTTGCGTGAGAGTTACTCATTAATCCAGTTTTGTAATCGATAATAACCACGGAATTATCTTTCATAGCGACCCTATCTGGACGAAGAACAGCACCATTTGCAGAGATAATTTCAGCTTCATTTTTTACTTGGTATTCTTTTGAAAAATAGATTTTTAGGTCTTTATGATTTATTATTTGAAGAATATCTTTTTCTAATTTGTTGAACTCTTTAGTTGAGATAAATCCTTCAGATTTTAATTGCTCTAAGGCCTTTTCAGTATCAGAACTACATTCAATTTTTGATAACGTGTAGTGCAACAGCTTACCGTAATCTTTTTTTGAAGTGGAGCCATCAGTTTCCCAAATGTCATCGGCCTGCAAACTAATTTGAACTCTAGGTTTCCAATGGTTAAAAACGCTTTGCTTTAGGGTGAGGGTTTTTACTGGTATTTTGTTGTCTTTTGAAATAGCAATTTCTTCGCCCATTGTAAGCGAATTGGTAGCTTCGTTCCAGTTTTCTGAGTGCTTAACAAAATCAATGAAACTAGTAGATAAATCGTGGTATTTGTAATCAGATGAAATTACATACAGCCGATCTTCTGGACGAGTAAAAGCAACGTAAAGTAAGTTAATATTGTCGAGTAATGTTTTGTTAACCTCGGCATCATACTGGTTTCCATACTGTGTTTTTTGCAAGTTCTTGTTTACACTAACTAATGCGGAGGGGATATTTACTTTTAGTTTTTCAGTATCAATCCATAGGTTGTCGGCTCCCATAGACTTCCAATTAGCAAAGGGAAAAATAACCACAGGAAACTGCAGTCCTTTTGCCTTATGAATAGTCATGATGGTAATAGCGTTTTCGCCTTCTGGTATTTGAATTGATAGACTATCTTTTTTGTTTCCCCATTGATCTATAAATTCATCAATCGAGCTGCCCGATCGATTGTTTATTTCGTGAACAAATTGAAGAAATCCTAATAGATAAGGATCGTTTTCTTGATTCAGTCCAAAAATACGAATGAGCTCTTCTATGGTTTCGTACAAAGACTTTTGTAATAGCTGCTCAGAGTTAAATTCGGAGAAATTAGATACGATAAATTTGTCAAAGTTTGAAACAGAACTGAATATGGTCTTTAATTTGTTATGCCGATTTCCCTCAGGTAGAATAGAATTGGCAATGCTAATTTTTGCTTCGTCATTATTTTTATTGAGTAAATACTTAAGAAGTGAAATTATCAGCTTGACTTGCGGATTGCCACTTATCAATAAACTATCGGAAGAAATAACAGGTAATTGGTTTTCAACTAAAAAGTTCGCAATATCGTTTGCGTCTTTTCTCTTTCTGCAAAGAATGGTAATATCTTTTAATGAATAGCCATCTTCAACAACTTGCCTAATAGTGCTTAATGTGGTTGCCTTTGTTTCTTCAATGTAGCTTTCTTCATCTACTCTATGAAGAATTTTAAGCGATACATGCCCCCCCTTTTTTTCTTCTAAAGACCCTTGACTCTGCTTGTCGTAAATATCTCTATAGTTTTCATGTATTTTTTTGCTGATGTTTTCGAAAAACCAATTATTGAAATCAACTACCTGTTTTTTTGATCGGTAGTTTATATCTAACACTTTTTGTTGGTAGTTTCTTTTTAAAGAATCTGCTCGTTCGGCAACAATGTCTTTATCGCCATATTTGGAGTTGATATGTGGTAGCTTGGCAAATTGTTCTACTTCTCCACCTCTCCAGCGATAGATAGCTTGTTTCCCATCACCAACTAACATGTTAAAATTACCTGTAGAAAGAGAGTTATCGATTAGAGGAAGTAAGTTTTGAAATTGCAATTCCGAGGTGTCTTGAAACTCATCTATCAAGTAATTACGATAACGTTCCCCAAGTCGTTCGTATATAAAAGGTGCCGGTTCGTTTAGTACAATTTGTGCAATTTTTTTATTAAACTCTGAGATATGGAGAATATTTTGCTCTTGTTTAATAAGGTTAATTTCTTTTTCAATTTCGTTAAGAACCGCTACGGCATAAATATTCTTTTCAATAGATTGGTATAAAATTAAATCAGCCAATGAAGCTTTAACAACAACAAGTGCTTGTTGATAAAGAGCAATGAGCTCTTCCTTAATATTTTCAATGTTAGCTTTGTCAGAAGGCGAACATTTGCCTGAAAACCATTTATCTTCATTTATGGCTTTTTGCAACGTAGCAGTAGGTTGCAAGCTTTTAATCACCACATTACTTAAGTATTGAAAATATTTAGGAAGTGAGCCCCTAGAAAAAGAGCTATGGTTAACAGAGTTGCTATCAATAAGCGCGAGACCTTTTTCGCCAATACTTGAAATAGCATCTTCTGCTTCCTTAACTTTTTTATTTATAGAACTACGAAGTTTTGAAAAATCGGATAACTTTAGTTTTTTAAGCTTCTCAACATGCAATTGACCTTCTTCTTGCAGTAGATTCTTGGCGTAATCCTTTATATCATTTTCAATGTGCCAACTCTTTTCATCATCAGTTTTTCCTTCTATAAACTCGATAAGCACTTTAGTTAACCCAGCGTTTGTGCCAACTTGCTCTAGTAGCTGGTCAACAGAAGTTGAAATGAGTTGTTCGCCATCCATTTCAACCTCAAAATTGATTGGAATTTTAAGGTCGTAAGCAAACGTTCGTACAATTTTGTGGACGAATTTATCGATAGTGCTTATACCAAAATCAGCATAATGGTGCAAAATATGCTCTAATGTTTTGGAAGCGCGTTTTCGTAAACTTGATTCGTCTTTATTGAGTTCTATGCATAGGGTGTCGAGCATGTCAAACGGCTCATTGGAGGCACATTGCGTTAGCGCACCAATAATTCGCTCTTTCATTTCGTTCGCAGCTTTATTGGTGAAGGTAATCGCTAAAATACTTCTGTATCGATCTGGTTGATCACTTCCTAATGCAATTTTAAGGTATTCTTTTACCAGGGTGTATGTCTTTCCGCTGCCAGCAGAGGACTTATATACAGTAAAATTTCTATTAGGAATCACGGGGTCAAGATAAACATAATTTGACTAATTGTTAGCTGTTGAAATTTAGCAATCCACTAATTTAATTAATAGAGTGGTGTGATATTAAACATAAAAGATACTGTTTACGTATCTTTACATAAATAATGATTTATGAGAACGATTATCACAATAATATTTATAGGTTTAGTATACGTAACGTTGGCACAAAACTATGTGCCGAATCAGTTAATTGTTCAGTTAGAAAGCAAGCAATCAATTGATAAGTCGATTGAACAGGCGCAGGTTTTTTTGCCAGAGGCGGAATTTATTATGTTACAACCGTTATCAAAATCATTAAATATTTGGTTGGTGGGCTATAATGAGACTAATGTAACTTCTGAAAATGCGGTGGCAACTATAGAACGCGTTAGTTCTGTTGCTTTGGCGCAAGTAAATCATACAGGTATTAAGAATCGTAATCAACCAAATGATGCTGAATATGGTCAGCAATGGTGCCATTTTAATTCAAACGATGCTGATATGGATACGGAAGAAGCGTGGGATATATCGACAGGTGGAGTAACTGCTTTGGGCGACACAATTGTTGTTGCCGTAATAGATGGTGGAGCAGACTTAACACACGAAGATTTAAATTATTGGAGAAATTACCAAGAAATTGCGGCTAACGGAATTGATGATGATAACAATGGGTATATAGACGATTATAATGGATGGCACGTGTACAAAAATAGTGGAATAGTGTATGAAGATGATGATGTAAATATGGCTGGGTTTTGGGATGACCATGGGATTCACGTATCTGGAATAATAGGTGCAAAAGGTAATAATGGGATAGGAGTATCTGGTGTAAGTTGGGATGTAAAAGTTATGGCGATTAGAGGCTCTTCTACCGATGAAGCAGTGCTTTTGAAAAGCTACGGGTATGTTTATGATCAACGAATGATATACAATAGAAGTCAAGGAGATTCGGGAGCTTATGTAGTAGCAACAAATTCATCTTTTGGAGTTAATTACGGTGATCCAGCAGCCTATCCAATCTGGTGCGGTTTATACGATTCAATGGGTGAAGTAGGTATTTTAAGTGCTGTAGCAGGCCCCAATTTAGGTATTAATATTGATAATGAAGGCGATGTTCCTGGTGCTTGTCCTAGTGCATATACCTTATCAACAACGAATAGCCGTAATAATGATAATCGAAACAATGGAGCTGGATACGGTTTAGTTCATTGCGATATCGCAGCACCTGGAACCGATATTTATTCAACTATTGCAGGCGATTCTTATGGATTTAAAACAGGAACTTCCATGGCAACACCGCAGGTAGCTGGCGCAATTGGTTTAATGTACGCAGCAGCACCGGCAGCAATGTTAAGTAACAATTTGAATTACCCTTCGGTAACCGCAGCAACAATAAAGAATTACATGTTAACCGATGGTTTCGATTCTATTGCTTCTATGGCTGGAGAAAGTGTAACAGGAGGTCGTTTGAATTTATTTAAAGCCTTGTCTGCTCTTGAGCAATATGATACAACTTCGACTGAAATTTCAAACGTCAAACGTCAAACTTTAGACTTTAAATTATCTCCAAACCCAGCATCGGATGTACTGATGATTTCTTCCTCAGAAGAGCCACAAAAAATCCAAATTTATTCGATTTTAGGCGAGTTGATTTATAGTAATATCATTTCCGGCACGACTAAAATTGATGTTTCTCAGATCGAAGCAGGACTTTATTTTATAATAATTTCTAATGGAAAACGCGAGGAAATGAAAAGAGTTGTGATTACCCGCTAAGCACAATCAGGTTTTCTGTTTTTTCTTCTTTGCTGCTGGAAACAAAATATTGTTTAGAATTAAACGATATCCAGCAGAATTTGGATGTAAATTCAAGTCTGTTTTTGGGTCATTTACATAGTGTTTGTAGTCTGCCGGATCATGTCCCGCATAGAAAGTCCATTGTCCTTTTCCAAATGTGCCATGAATATATTTGGCGGTGTTTAAACTTTTTGTTTCTCCCATAATAATTACCTCTGGTTTGATATATTGTTTGTGGAATGCTGTTGTTTGACCAAAAAAACCTTTTACAACAGGAGTATGATTTTGACACAACATTGTAGGAACAGGATCCCATTTGGCTGAGAAGTCGAATAACGTAAAGTAGTCTAGCTCTTCTGGTGTTCGTTTGTGTAATTTGTCGGCATCGATTGAAGAATATTCATATTCTAAAGGGTTTTTCTTTAGCTGAAAATCTTTGAACGCAAATGTGGTATTAAAATCTAGTTTTTGTTGAGCTTGTGGATCTACACCATCATGATCGTAAATGTTTTCACAAATGTCAACCCCATCTGCCGCAAGTGCAATATCATATGAATCTGTTCCAGAACACATTGTAAACAAAAAACCACCGCCGGCAGTGAAATTACGTATAGACTGTGCTACAGCTAATTTCAATTCAGAAACTTTTTCAAATCCCAATTTAGCGGCCATTTCTTCTGATGTACGAACTTGTTCACGATACCAAGCCGCATTTTTGTACATCGCGTAAAATTTTCCATACTGCCCAGTAAAATCTTCATGATGTAGGTGTAACCAATCATATAACGGAAGCTGACCATTTATTATTTCTTCATCGTAAACAACATCATAAGGTATTTCTGCGTAAGTAAGAACAAGAGTTACGGCATCATCCCATGGAAGCTTATTCTTAGGTGAATATACTGCTATTTTTGGTGGTTTTTCTAATTTAACCACGTCCATGTTTACCTCCGGATTAGAAATTTCTTGTTTAATTCCAATTGCCTGAGCGTTAGCAATAATTTCATACGAAACACCACGAATGACGCATTCATTTTCTATAGGTTGAAGGTGCTTAATAAGAAAACTACCACCTCTATAATTTAATAGCCATTCTACTTCAACGTTTTGTTTGAGTACCCAAAATGAAATACCATATGCTTTTAGATGATTTTTTTGACTATCATCCATTTGGATTAATAAATATGAACCGTAACTGTTTATTGAAAAACAGAAAACGATAAATAAAAGCGTACTTCTTTTTATAAAATTCATGCTGTCGTAAAACGAAAAAAAAGTAAATTTAGTGAGCGATGATGCGAACTTCTGTTCTTCTATTTTTTGCTTTCCCTTCAGCGGTTTCATTTGTTGCAATTGGTTTAGATTCTCCAAGCCCTTTAGCAATAATTCTTTTTGTATCGATTCCTTTTTTTAAGAGGTAAGTTTTAACCGATTCAGCTCTTTTTTGAGAAAGCGCCATATTGTTAGAATCAGAACCATCACTATCTGTATGGCCAGATATTTCTATTTTAATATCTTTTTTTGGTGCCATCCATTCGTATAGGTCGTCAATAGCGCTAAAAGAACCTGGTTCCAGTTCTGCGCTATTAGTTTTGTAGGTTACATCTAACGTCATGATACTTGTATTTGTACTCTCTGTGGTTACAGTTAAATCGAAACTATATGGTCCACCAGGTGACGGCATTTCTATTTGGTTTATGTTTTCTGCTCCGGAAAACCCTGAAACAACCATTTCATATGTTACACCTTGTGGTATAAGCATTTCGAAATATCCTGTATCGTTTGATACTCCGTTGTATTCTTCTTTTGTTTTAGGGTTGGTGAACGTAACGAGCTGTCCTGGAGCTATTTTGCCATCTATGTCAACAACTTTAACCTTCAATAAAGCAGTAGTATTAGTTGGTACAAGTTTTTGTGCCCAACAAGCGGAACCAATTAGAATCGCCAAAATTGTAGTCTTAAGTTTCATAAGAAGTTCTTTATAACTCAAATATCACAAAAATTGCAATACTGAGCGTCATGATTATGTTTAAAGTGCATTTCAGAATCAAAAAGTTTGCCAATTAATCCTATTAGTGCTTCTTCGAATTCGGTTAAAATATCCTCGTTAAGTAATTCTTGCTTGTTAACATTAACAGGAATAAACCATGCACTTAATTTCCTAAATGAAATATTTCCTGAGACTATATCAAATTTGTTTTGTGGATGCATTTTGTGGTACATCAGGGCATAAGCTAATAATTGGAAGGCTTTGGCCAATTTTTCGTCAGAGGTAATTTCGCTAAGGTCTTTAACCGATACATTTTTCTTTTGCACAATCCCTGTTTTATAATCGACTATTCTAATCGTATTACCAATGCGATCAATTCTGTCAGCCTTTCCGGTTATTTTGAATTGAACGCCATTATGGTCAAGTTTTGCTTCTAGTGTTTCTTCTATTTCTAAAATCGTTAGATACTCTCCCCCCAATTCTAGCGTTTTCAAAAACTTTATTTCCTGCTTAAGAAAATTAGTAACGAATTTTTTTGCAACATTAAATATCAATAAGTTTTTTCCTTTGCTTATTTCATTTTCGCTGAATTCTGTTTTGAATTGTTTAAATAATTCATCGGTTACCTTAGGTAAAAAGCCCTCCACATCAGTGGGGCGAAGCACAGCTCCTTTATAAGGTTTGTAAAAATGCTCTAAGGTGTCATGAACAAATGTGCCAAGCGAACTAGATTCAATGGTTTCTTCACCTTCTTCAACTTCCTTTAACCCTAAGATATATTTATAATAAAAATCTAAAGGGCAACGAATAAAGGTGTTGAGAGCAGAAGGAGAAAATCCTTTTTCAGCTCTTTCATTAAGTTTATCTAAAATTGCTGCGCCTGATGTTATTTCAATAGTAGGGGTCGCATTATTAGGAACATCGAACGATAGATGGTTTTCGTTGAATTTGATATTTGGGCCCGCTTCGTGCAACAGCTGCGTGATAAACCTACTTGGTTCTCCAGAGTTCAAGCCTTCCGTATTAGAATTATAAAGTAAATGTACATTCTCCGCTCTTTGAATAAGGCGATAGAAGTGGTAAGCGAAAATGGCATCTTTTTCTATATGAGTAGGCAGTTTAAACATACGCTTGATGTCGTATGGAATAAAGCTGTTTTGCGATTTTCCAGCAGGAATAGTCCCTTCGTTAGTTGAGATAAGAATTATGTTTTTGAAATCTAATGTTCTAGTTTCTAGCATCCCCATCAATTGCAGGCCTTTGAGCGGTTCTCCGAAAAATGGAATCGATTCCTGTCCTACAATTTGACTAAAAAGCGTTCTTAATGTTTTTAGGTCAGGAATAGATTGGTAGGTTTCTATTAAATCAGTTAATCGATTGAATATTTTATGGTAAGTAAACAGGTATTCTAGCTCTAGTTTTTGCTTTTTAGAAACCTTTTTGGCAAGAAATTCAATTAATTGGTTGCAGACCGTTTGCGCTTGTCGAGGTTTGTTTTCCCAGTTTGAAAAAATTAAAGGTAGCGTCTCACTTTCGTTAGCATGCTCTTTAATTAAGTCAGCAATAAGCGTATGCGGAATAAAAACTAAATTCTGTTTTATAATCGTATTAGCTAGTTTTTCTGTTTGCTTGTTCCTAATGGTTTGATGATACAAAATCCGCAATACATCTTTATGGTGAAACGTGGGCTTACTATCCGTTTTACTGTATTTGTGACCGTTTTCATGTAAAGTGAAACATGCCGTCCAAAAACTATGTAGCGGAGTGTTTTTGAGTGGGTACCCCATCGTAATGTTCACGTTAGCAACCTCATCAGGCAACGATTCTAGCATGGGTAGAAGTAAATTCTCATCGGCTAATACTACCGCAGTATCGTGGTAGTTTGATTTACCACCTTGTTTTGCTAAAATATTTGCGGTTAGTTTTACTTGATTGATATCTCCCGAAACAGCTGTAACTGTTACGTTTTTTGAGTCTGAGGCTAGAAAGTTGTTTACCCACTTAATAGGTGTTTTATCCCATTTTTTTTCGAATTTTCTGAGAAAAATCCCTGCTTCTTGGATGTCGCTATTTTGATAATAGGAATCGCTATCCCAAAGCAAAGCACATTTTTTTTCAACGCTTAAGAATTCGATAATTACTTCTTCAGCCTTATTAAGGGCATTGAAACCAGCGAAGTAGATCTTATTCCATTTTTGAAAGGAGGATACATTTAACTGCTCGGCAACATCTCTAAATGCCATTCCTTGATATGCTTGTTGTTTACTCTTTAAATGATTTTTATAATTGTTATAAAGAGGCAGGAAAGAACTCCAAAAAGCCAAATAGTTTTTTTGGTGATCAGTTATCTCTGAGCCATCCACATTCCATACTTCCATAGCATGCGTTTCGTTAATAAAGCCGAAAAGCTCATCATGATTAATCATGTAACTATCAATCTCGTTGAAGTCTTGAAGAAGGGTAGGAGCCCATTTGCAAAATTCATCAAACGAATCAGGATCTTTTGTTAAGTTAACGTAAACAGAATAGAATTCAAATATTTGACTGATGCCATCAATAATTTGATACCCCGAAAGCTGCTCGATAAACTCTTCGATGGAGTACATTTCGGGTAGCCACATTGTTTTTTTATAGCTCGAATGAAAATGCTCCTTTAAAAATATTTTTGCTCTTCGGTTAGGAAGAATCAAACAGATATTACTAATATCTGAGCTGTGATTTTTCTTTAGCTCTTCAACAACTTGGCAGAGAAAAGGCTTCATCATTCTTTTATCTTGAATCCTGCTTTAACAAAATCTAAGAAATCTGCCAAACCTTTTCGAGAGCCAAATACACTAAAAACAATGTTCCATATAGAACCTTTAGGGTGTGTTTGCTTTGCTACATTAACCAAATCTATTTTTTTGTTTTTTGAGGTATTAAGCACCTTAGAATTACCATGCGTATTTTTACCCTTGTTGCTAAGTAAATTAGGGAATTCAGTGCTATCTTTTGATATTTTATCAGCAGTTTTGAAACTATTTTTTGATTGGCGCTGGTACCCAAGTTGTTCTTGCAGCATTCCAAGATTATTATATGAAATATCATCATACGGGTCTAATTCAACAGCTTTTTCGTAGTCTTCAATCCCGCCTTTTGTATCGCCTGCTGCACCTTTAATATAAGCTCTAGAAGCATATCGATAACCATTAGTGGGTTCTAGATTTACTGCAGTATCCATATCATCAATAGCCAAATCGAAGCGCTTAAGGTGAAAATAAGTAACACCTCGTTCGCTATATATTCGCGCATTATTGTTGCCGGCATCAATAAGTTTAGTAAAAACGTTAACAGCTTTTTCATACTGCGCGCTTTTAAGTAATTGAACTCCTTTTTTGAAAGAGGTGTTGTTGTCCAAGATATATTTGCTTGGAACAAAAATAATATCTTTATTCCTTTGATAGAAACTGAATTGTATTATCGTCAAAATAGTTCTGGCAAGACTTTATTTGTTCATATTATGATCGAGAGCCTGCATCAACATATTGGAATTCCAATTAGGGCTAAAGCCATGTTTTGTTTCTTAATTTTAATGGAAAACTAAAGTAATTAATAAGAAGATAGAACACACAACGCCCAATACATGGAACATGTAGCCAAATTTCCCATTTACAGAAAATACGCCAACAACAAAGTATTTTTTAAAATTATATCTCTTCAAAAATTTGAAGAATTATCTGTGTTACCTAGGGGTATTTCGTTGCAGATTATTACTGCTAACATTTACCCAGATAGAGTGCGAATACAAGATATGATAGATAATCGAGGTGGTTACTGGTCAAAAAGTTCTGAAAATGAATGGAATAAAGCCATGGGTATTTAATTAGTAATGTCCAGTTTAATATTAGACGGTCAATATTGTCCACTTCGGGCTGGCTGTAATGATATATTTTCATTCTAAATCAATTAAACCACTTCTCAATTAGGCCTTGTTTGTTGAGTTTTTGTACTTTGGTCGCCTATAAAATTTTCGGACTATGGCAACGTATTTAGATTTTGAAAAACCAATTGAAGAGCTTGAAGAGCAATTACTAAAAGCAGCTGAGATAGCTGAAAAAAGTGATGCCGATGTTTCTAAAACGGTAAAAGATTTAGAGAAAAAAATAGTTGCCAAGCGAAAAGAAATTGCAGTGAACTTAACTCCTTGGCAAAAGGTACAATTGTCGAGACATCCAGAAAGACCATATGCGTTAAGCTATATTGAGGCATTAACAGGCGACACGTTCATAGAATTGCATGGCGACCGAAATGTAAAAGATGATAAAGCCATGGTTGGTGGTATGGGCAGTATCGATGGACAAACAGTTATGTTTATTGGTCAGCAGAAAGGTATTAATACGAAAATGCGGCAGTACCGTAATTTCGGAATGCCAAATCCAGAGGGGTATAGAAAGGCGCTTCGTTTAATGAAGTTGGCTGAGAAATTTAACAAGCCAATCGTCTGTTTAATAGATACACCTGGAGCATTTCCTGGGCTTGAAGCGGAAGAACGGGGACAGGGCGAAGCTATTGCGAGAAATATTTATGAAATGATGACCCTTAAAGTGCCAGTTATCTGTGTAATTATTGGCGAAGGCGCATCTGGTGGAGCTTTAGGTATTGGTGTTGGAGATAAAGTGTTAATGATGGAGAACACTTGGTATTCAGTTATTTCACCAGAATCTTGTTCTTCTATCTTATGGAGAAATTGGGATAATAAAGAAAAAGCTGCAGAGGCATTAAAACTAACTGCTCCAAATATGCTAGCCAACAAATTAATTGACGGTATAATAAAAGAGCCACTTGGCGGTGCCCACATTAACCCAGAAGAAGGATATGCAAATGTAAAGGCTGAAATAGTTAAGCATTTGGCTAAACTTTGCCCCCAAACCCCTCAAAAACGAATCGATAGCAGAATAAAAAAATTCTGTGCTATGGGTGTAGTAAAGGAGTAACTAATAAGGTTAGAGAGTTAAGTTACAAGTGTCAACATTCATTTTTCAAATTTAAAGTGCGGAATAGCCTGCTTAATGCGGGTTGTGAAATGGAGCTTTGCACTTTATTCTTTAAACTTTCTTCTCGTTGCTGTCCCTTTTCTAAATCTACTTGCGTGTATAGAGGTGTTAAAACATTTAACTCAAACTAAAACAAATTAAAATGAAAAATTTACTACTCCTACCACTTATTGCTATCTCTTTAATGGCAACAGCACAAACAACAAGTATTCCCGATGTTAATTTTGAACAAGCATTAATCAATTTAGGCTATGATAATGTTATAGATGGAGGGGTGCTTACTGCAAATATTAGTGGTGTAACTTCTTTGGTTGTTCAAAGTCAAAATATTTCCGACTTAACAGGCATTGAGGATTTTACTGCTTTAGAGCATTTGGATTGCTGGAGCAATCAACTAACAAGTTTAGATGTTACACAGAATACTGCTTTGACTGTGTTGGAATGTTCTTACAATCAATTAACAAGTTTAGATGTCTCACAGAATACTGCTTTGACTTGGTTGAAATGTACTAATAATCAATGGAGTCTTTTAACAAGTTTAGATGTATCACAGAATACTGCTTTGGAGCATTTGGATTGTAGTAATAATCAATTAACAAGCTTAGATGTAACTCAGAACACTGCTTTGGCGTATTTGTATTGTTATAATAATCAATTAACAAGCTTAGATGTCTCACAGAATACTGCTTTGACGGAGTTGTTTTGTGGTGGTAATCAAATAACCAATTTAGATCTTTCAAATAATGTGGATTCCTTAAGCATGGTTGGTTGTTCTAATAATCAATTAACTTGTTTAAATGTTGCAAATGGTAATAACAATAATTTGAACATCTATGCCCAAAATAACCCAGGTCTTACCTGTATTGAGGTTGATGATGTTGCTTGGTCAACTGCTAATTGGTTAAGTATCGACTCTCTAACATCTTTTAGTACTAATTGTGGAAACCCCTGCAGCAGCACAGCGAGCCCGGGCCTCTACGTAATAGATGTTTGCGGAACGATTACAAATGCAGGAGCGGGTGAGCTAGTTGCTGTAAACTTTGATTTTCAAGGAGCTGGAGGGCAGCAATTTGCAACTACCGACTCTAACGGCACATGGTGTGTTGTTTATACAGTGTTTGATACACTCGGCACTGGCGACTATCTCGATATTCAGGCCGTTCAACAAAGCTGTGCATCGTTAGGCTACGACACCTTATTTAACCAATTTGTTAGCACCGACACTTCTTTTACTATGAGTTGGATAGATTGTAATAATAATAATTGTGCTGTTGCAATTGTAGACAGCTTTGGCATAGACCTGTGTGCAATACCAACAGGGGTGGCACCTTTCATTTACTCATGGAGCGATGGCTCAACGGGTCAATGTATTAGTAATTTGCTTCCAAACACATTGTATTCTGTTGCTGTAATAGATGCTAATGGATGTAATTCAACAGCATTTTATCAAACCACAGGCGGAGGTTGTTCGGTACAATCGTACTTTAATGGAGATACACTTGGTTTAGCTAATTTTAGTGCTTCAGCTAATTCTGGCACTGCACCTTTTACCTATTTATGGGATTTTGGTGATGGAAATACCGGTACAGGGCAAACTGTCTCGAATTTATATTCAGGTAGCAATAGTACATTTATTGTTTGTGTAACTATGTCAGACGGCCTTGGGTGTACTTCATCAGATTGTCAAACTATTACGCTAAGTGGTAATCCAAATCAGCAAACTTGCGATGTATTATTAAGTTACTATGCAGATACTACAGCACCAACAGCAGCAACTGTTGTTTTAGAAGCTTATCCTACAGGTGTAGCACCTTTTACCTACTCCTGGTATTTTAGCGATGGAACTTCTTCAACTCTAGCTAACCCTACGCATACATTTACTCAAGGGTCTAGCTGGGATTGGGCCTGTGTCGAGGTAACCGATGTAAATGGTTGTGTAGCTTCTTATTGCGATTATATTCAAATAGTTGTGCCCGTACCATCGTGCTATGCAGATTTTTATGGAGATTTTAATAATGTGAGCGGTAATGCGGGAGAAGTATTTTTCTATGACCTTAGTTACGGTTCAGCAAATATTGTTTCGTGGCTATGGGATTTAGGAGACGGATCTACTTCGACTCTTCAAAACCCTTCAAACACATACACAACAGCAGGTTATTACACAGTGTGTTTAACAACTACAGATGCAAATGGTTGTACAGCTAGCTATTGCCAAACATGCTACATCGAACCAGCATGGTGGGTAAGCAGCCCGTGGAATACTGGCGCTACAACCTGCTCGGCAAATTTCTTTACCGTACAGGATACAACTTTACCGGGCATGATTTATTTAGTAGATCTCTCGTTAGGAAGCAACTTGTACTATAGTTGGGATTTTGGTAATGGCGTGTTAATCAATAATCAATATCCGGTGGTTACCTTTACTAATTTCGGAAGTTATAATGTGTGCCTAACAGTTACAGACACAGTATCTGGATGCAGTGATATGTATTGCGATACGCTATCGATCGATTCTTTAGGTAACTTAAATAAGTTAACAAACTGGGGAATAAGTGTAATTCCAACCCCGATGCCACAAATGATGATGCCAACTGCAGTTGAAGAAGGTATGGAATCTATGAATTCGGTAACTTTATATCCCAACCCTGCTTCTAGCAAAGTAAACTTGGTAGTTACCCTTTCTGTAACTGAAGCGGTAAATGTTCAATTGCTTGATATAACAGGAAAATCAGTTTCAAATAAGGAGGTTATTATGAACTCGGGAACGAATAATTTCGAACTAACAACAGAGACTCTTCCTAACGGAGTGTACTTCGTGAAAGTGAAATCATCTCAAGTAAATGAAACGGAACGAGTAATTGTTCAGCACTAATCTTTGTTTATTAAATAGCGATTCCTTATTTTTAGGAATCGCTATTTAATATTTTTATTAGATGGAATTAAGAACATTAATTGAAAAGTGTAAAAATAATGACCGTAAAGCACAATTTGAGCTTTACGATAGGGAGTATAAAGCATTAATGCGAATAGCATACCGCTATCATCCGAATGAAGAAGATGCAGCGGAAGTAGTAAATATAGCGTTCTTTAAAATACTTACAAATCTTGATAAATTTAACCCTGAATATTCGTTCAGTGGTTGGAGTAAAAGGATTTTAACGAATGTGATTATTGATGAATTTAGGAAGAACAAGAAATTTGATGATCAAATATCTGCAGAGGATTCTGCAATGGAAGTGTTTATTGATAATAACTCTGTTGAACAAGCATTAGAAGAAGAAGAGGTTGATTTAATACTTAGTCAAATTCCCGATAATGAAAGGCTTGTTTTTAACCTCTATGAGATGGAGGGTTATTCGCATAAAGAAATTGCGGCACAGTTAGGTGTGTCAGAAAGATCAACCAAGAGGTATTTAGCTAAAGCTAAATTAAATCTCAAAGAAATTGTAAGTAGAGCATTAAAAGTAGAAAGGGTAGCAATATGACTAAATTAGGAGACATATTTAATAAAAGAATAGAAAAGAAAGAATTCTCAGCTTCTGAGAAGCACTGGGGCGATTTAGAAAGTATGCTTAATGAGCATGACGCATCTAAAAAAGGGGGCGCAGCTTGGTGGCTTGGAGGTGCAGGAGTTTTTGCAATCGCTTTGTTATTCGGGTGGTTTGCTATTGATACTTCTAACGAAATTGCATCGATTGATGAACCAACCAGCAGCAACGCTAAGATTAGCAATACTAATATTCAAAAAAGTACGACAGCAGAAAGTAGTGAGCTAATTCAACAAAAGGATAAAGTTTCTGACAACACCGTTGATGGCTTTAAAAATGACGATAAAAACCAAGAAAGTCTAGGTAAAATAGAAGAAGAAGCTATTGCTGAAAACCCAGAAGAAGTATTAAAAACAGACAACAACAATCAAGCGATACCTCCAGCTAAAATGTCTGCAAGCAACGAGGTGGAAGATGTTGCCGAAGAAACTATTGCAGAAAACCCAGAAGAAGAATTAAAAACAAACAACAACAATCAAGCAATACCTCCAGCTAAAATTTCTACAAGCAACGAAGCGGAAGATGTTGCCGAAGGAGCTATTGCAGAAAACCCAGAAGAAGAATTAAAAACAAACAACAACAATCAAGCAATACCTCCAGCTAAAATTTCTACAAGCAACGAAGCGGAAGATGTTG
>JABHTA010000054.1 GCA_018669945.1 Flavobacteriales bacterium | reverse complement strand
TTTTGTTAGTAATAATTTTAAGTATTCATTTTCACTAAAAAAACAACAATTTTCTTCTTCAAGATTGTTACAAAACATCAACAAAATTGAAAAATTTAATAAAAGTACTAGATTAATAAAAATATTAGGTTTCATAAACGTTAACTTTTCAAACATCATTTTTTTTTTGTAAAATTTCTAAAATGAAATTTTACAGTTAATCTATAATATGAAATCGTTCAAGTTCGAATTTATAAGAAAACGATGAGAAATACAATTCTAAAAAAAAGGTATTGATTAAACTTACCTCATATTATTCTGTCTTTTTGTGCCTTTAATAGCAATAGCCTCAGTAGGGTTATCTGGCCATGAATGTTTCTTGTAGCGTTGCCGCAAATCTTTTCGCACCTCAAAATACGCATCAGCCCAAAAGCTTTTCAGATCGGAGGTAATCTGAACAATTTTGTATCCTGGAGAAAGAAGGTGCATCAACACCCCTGTTTGTCCGTTATTTACCTTTGGAGTATTTTCTAACCCAAAACACTCTTGAAGACGCACAGCTAATATCGGGGCGGAACCGCTAGCTTGATAATTCAACTTAATAGACGAACCGCTCGGTACGTTCACTTTAGTGGGTGCCAATTGCTCTAGCTTTTTTTGAAGCGAGTTTTCTATACTGTAATACAGCACTTCTGTAAGATCAATTTTCTTTAAATCGGCAGCTTTTCTTACTTTATTTAAATAAGGACTTAACCATTCCGCGTTTGTGCTTAACAATGTTTCCACACTTAAATCGGGCCAACCATCTTCCGGGTACCATTTCTTTAATGAGAGTACTCTATTTTGCAATTGCGCAACCTCTTCGTTCCAATTTAAAAGCGAACTTCCCTCCTTTCGTATTGCATTCGTTATGGCTTCGGTTAATTTACTTTCATCTGGCTCTGGTAGAGGGATACTTTGCAAAACAATTCTACCAATTCGAGTATCTTTTGTCGCTATTAATCCCCCATTTTTTGTATCCCAAGTAATTACTTCCTTAATTTTCAACATAGGAGTTAAATCTCTAGGATCTATAGGTGAAGCCATGAATATCTTACCCATACCTTGCCTATCGTTAACATGGGCAATAGCCAACCAAGGTTCGTGTGCTAAATCGTCCTTATGCCCTGCAGCAGCAATTTTACCATTAGCCATTTGGTATTGTGCATTGTTACCAGGTCGCGCATGTGCGATTCTCTCAGGATAGCAATATGCGAGTAATAAACCTGTTTCATAATCTTCTACGGGGCTATTTTCTGGTGCAATACTGAGCATTTTACGGTATTGAGCTGCTATCTTCTCTATTCGAGAAAAACGATTACTACCAGCCTTATCCCTTCTAAATCTTCTAAGGGCCTCTATTCGTGTGTTAATATCGATACCTGCCTCATTATTAAGTGGGTCTCGTTCTTCTAGCAACGGAGCTATATCGGTAGCTAAAGGCAATTGACCAGATTCCTCTGCTTTGATAAGCATATGAGCAATTCTAGGATGAGTTGGTAATTTATGCAATTGCTTGCCGTGTGCTGTAATTCTGCTATTCTCGAGTGCTTCAAGTTCATGCAACAAATCAGAAGCTTTGGCGACATTACCTCTTGGCGGAGGGGACAACCAAGTAAGCTGACTTGGGTCGGTAATACCCCACTGGGCCATATCAAGCATTAGCGATGCTAAATCTGCTTGTTCAATTTCAGGGGTGCCGTGCTCATTCATTTTGTTTTGAGTAGCCAAAGACCACATTCGATAGCAAACACCTTCTGCTAAACGACCCGCACGCCCAGTTCGTTGATCTGCAGAATCTTTAGAAATCTTTACCGTTTCTAATCGGGATAAACCTGAATTGGGATCGAATTTGGCTGTTCTTGCAAAACCGGAGTCAACCACAATTTTGATTCCTTCAATCGTTAAACTAGTCTCAGCAATATTAGTTGCCAGCACTACTTTTCGTCTACCCTCTTTGTCAGGAAAAATAGCGGTCATTTGCTTTGCGTGTGGCAGCTGACCATACAATGGATGAATTTGAACACCTTTAAGTGTCTTCTTTAAAATTTCCTCACATTTTTTAATTTCTCCTTGCCCTGGCAGAAAAACTAAAGCATCACCATCGTGCTTTTCCATTGCAGATTTAATAACACGCGTTGCTAGGTCTGGCAGTAGCCGAATATCACTTTCTCCTGAGTAATGTACTTCAACCGGGTACTGGCGCCCTAAACTTTCTATAACTCCTGCGTTTAGCATTCGAGACAGTTCTGGCATATCTAATGTAGCTGACATTACCAATATTCTTAAGTCGGAACGCAAAACTTGTTGCGCTTCTCTGCACAATGCCATAGCAACATCTGCATGAATACTGCGCTCATGAAACTCATCGAAAATAATAAGACCTATTCCTTCAAGCCCATTGTCTTGATGAATCATCCGTGTTAGAATTCCTTCGGTTAACACTTCTAGTTTAGTATTTGAACTAACCTTTGTATCAAAACGAATTCGATAGCCAACCGTTTTACCGACACTCTCACCTAGCAAATCTGCCATTCGAGTTGCTATAGTTTTAGCTGCCAATCGTCTTGGTTCGAGCATCAATATCTTTTGATCTTTTAACCACACATCTTCCAAAAGAGCTAGCGGAACAAGCGTGCTTTTTCCTGCACCTGGAGGTGCTTTTACGATTAGTTTAGAAGATTCGGATAATCTCTTTTTAATCTCAGGAATTACATCTTTAACGGGTAAGTTAATTGTATTGTAGTCGAATTTCATTTTGTTGTCATTTCTCACACCTCAAACGATAGCTTGAGCAGCGGAGAAGAGGAATTTTAGTTTATGGATAAATTCCTTATTTCCAATTCGTTTCGTAAGGAATGTAATAAGTATTTTATTTTTTCTTCTTTGTTCTGTTGCGTTTGTGATACGTTTTATCTCCCCTTGTCTTCGGCTTTTTGTACTTCTTTGCAATTTCTCTCTGATAAGAACCACCTAGATTAACTTTCTTGTTCTTTTCCTTTTTCTCATGAAACCCTGGTCCTCGTTCGTCAATTGCTTGATTAGGTACATAACTTTCCGCATCTCTAGGACGTTCTTCTGGTGTTAACTGTTGTGCTATTTCAATACCATCAGGAAATTCATTTTCCGGAATACTGTAATCCATTAATTCTTCAATTCTTTCTTTAGCTGCAGTCTCTTTTTCTGTATAAAATAATAACGAATTACCTTTTTGCTCTGCACGGCCAGTTCTGCCTATTCGGTGCATGTAGTTTTCTGGGTAAAACGGTGTGTCAAAATTGATGACATGGCTAATTCTATCTAAATCAATTCCCCTCGCCATTACATCTGTAGACACAAGTATTCTATTTACGCCTTTATCGAATTGTTCAATCGAACGCATTCGGTAATTCTGTGTCTTGTTTGAGTGAATCACGCAAAGCTCGTTTCCGAAATCCTCATCTAAAGCTTCAAATAATCGATCTGCACTTCTTTTGTTCGATACAAAAACTAAGACCTTTCGGTATTTTTCTTTATCGTGTATTAAATCTTTCAAAAGATTAACTTTCGTATAGAAATTCTGAACAGCATAACACTCTTGCAAAATATTGTCCAAAGGCGTTCCACTAATGGCTATTGCTATTTTCTGAGGAAACCTGAAAAAGCTATCTATCAATGCATCCACCTCTTCGGTCATTGTGGCCGAAAACATTATATTTTGTCGCTTTTCTGGAAGTAGCTCGAAAATATTATTTAGCTGAAATCGGAAGCCTAAATCGAGCATAACATCAACTTCATCAATAACCAATTTCTTAATCGCCTTTAATTGAACATTACCATTAAGCGCTAAATCATATAACCTTCCCGGAGTGGCAACAATAATATCAGCACCGTCTGCCAAAGCTCTCTTCTGTGTATTGATATTGGTTCCGCCATATATCGGAAGTACCCTAACATTAATATATTTTGCAAATTCTTCTATACGTTCTGCAATTTGCAACACCAATTCTCTTGTTGGAGCCATCACTAGAATTTTTGGATGAATGTCTTTAGAATACTTCACATCCATTAAAAGAGGCATCATAAAGGCCAATGTTTTACCCGTACCCGTTTGTGCAATCCCAACAACATCTTTTCCAGAACGAATTACTGCAAAAGACTGACTCTGAATCGGGGTCGGTGTTTCGAACCCTAATTCTTCAATCGCATTGCGAAGAGGGTTGGATAATTTAAGTTCATCAAAAGTGCTCATGATTGCGCGATTTTGTGCAAAGGTAAGACTTGTATTCTTTATTCTATCAATGCAATATCACCTAAGCGTATATCCCAGTATGCATGTTTTCTCTCCTCACTCGAATTTTGATGTAAAGTAAAGTCAATGGAGCAATGTGCTGTGTGTTTATCAATTCCCGTAATTTGACAATGTAAAACTCCTTCCTTCGTAATTGATGTTATGTTATTAGCTATTTGAATATTGGTTATTGAGTATTCACCATAACTAGTGTCTATGGCCAATACATACTGAAGAAACAAACGTGTTGGCATGATTATATCTTCAGTTGAAACTGTTGCTAATAGCCCGAAATCAGCTAACGCTTTATCATAAGCCCTCTCTCTATTTTTGGTGCTTATAGTTGAATCGGCCATAACTCTTAAATAATTAGCCAGGTCATTAACTTTTCGAATAGCTTTTTCTTCTAGAATCTCGAGTTGTTTTTTTGATAATTTTTCACCATTTACCCATACGGGCATTGAAACAGAATCAAGTATTAATTCAGAAGTAAGACCGTCCATTGGTTTAACTTCTCCTATAATTTCGTCTTCATTCTTTGTCGTGCTGCAAGAAGAAATCAATACAGCGATTAAGAATGTTAAGTATTTCCGTTTTCTAATTACTCTAAACATTCTATATTTTGATAATTCATATTACTTATATTATATACAGAGATCATAACCTAAACACTCTGCTTTATTTTCTTTAACGTATCAAGCATTGCGTTAAATTTCCTTTCATCTGTCGCTATCTGATCAGGTTTTAAATTTACGTAAGAATTGATAATTTGACTTACTCTATCATAGTGCAAGCGAACTGCCTCAAAATGAAAATTAAATAAATTGGTTCTCCTAACAAAAAAATCAGTTGGCGTTTGAACTGCTTCATTATCTAAGGTATATAACACTGTTTTGTGAAGGTATTCGGGTATATCCCC
>JABHTA010000218.1 GCA_018669945.1 Flavobacteriales bacterium | reverse complement strand
TTTAATGTGATCTACTTTAGCCCCCATCCCAATTATTTTAGTCATGTCTTATAATTAGTGTGTCGCCTACATTGATACTGTGTGAATTATCCAATTCATTGTGTCCGGCAATGTCTTCATGCTTAAAACCGTGTCCGTGATATGTTTTCGAAATACCCCACATAGATTCACCTTTCTGCACAATGTGAACCGTGAAATTACCTTTATAATCACTTTCTTCGGTATCATCTTTGGCACTGTTTAGCGTTGCAGTGAGTTCATCAAGTTTTGCTGTTAGCTCCGTAATTTGAGCATCTTTCATAGCAAGCCTCTGCTCCATTAAATCTTTTTCATCAACAGTAATTGACTCCTGTTTTGGGGGCGGCACTTCAGCACTCATATAGGTAAACCCCAATCCCACTAGAGCCAAAACTAACATACTACCTAATGTGAGGTTGGTTAATTTTCTTGTGTTACGATTTTTCTCAATCACTTTAAGATGCTTAAATACAGAAAAATCAGAGCCACATGATGAACAGGAAGAAGCATCTTCAGATACATCATTAGCTTTACATAGGGGACAACTCAAACTCATACACGGATTATTTTGTAAAGTAAAGATATAAAAATAATCGACAAAAGCAAGTTTGGATCCGATTAATAGCTCTGTTATTTAGTGAATTGAATCTATAATAATTTACCAAGAGGAGTTTATAAGCTAACCGCTATATTTGCAAATAACGAAAATCAGACAATACGTATTCTACTTTAATAAATGACAAAACTTCAACCTTTTCATTTAGCGATTCCAGTTCATAACCTTATTGAAGCGAGAGCATTCTATGGCGGCTTGATGGAGTTTGAAGAGGGCAGAAGCTCTTCATCATGGGTTGACTATAACATGTATGGTCATCAGTTTGTTATTCACGAAAACAAATCAATGAAGATAACGCCAGCATTCAATTCAGTAGATGGTCATAATGTGCCAATTCCTCATTTTGGTATAGTTTTAATTTGGTCGCAATGGGAAAATTTAGCAAATAGATTAAAAGGGAAAGTTCAATTTGTGATTGAGCCCTATGTTAGATTTAAGGGCGAAATAGGAGAGCAGGCAACCATGTTTTTCCTTGATCCAAGCGGAAATGCACTTGAATTTAAAGCATTTAAAGATCAAACACAACTTTTTGTAAAATGACAGAACTTTTATATTTAAACGACACATATTTATTTCAAGCGCAAGCCAATATAGTTGAAATATCTAACGATGAATTTGGAGATTACGTGGTTCTCGATCAAACTATTTTTTATCCACAAGGAGGTGGCCAACCGGCAGACAATGGAAGTATTAATGCAGATAATTTTTCTTTTAAAGTCAGTCATGTAGTATTAACCCCAGAGAGTGAAGTAAGACACTATGGAGAATCTTCAGGTGATCTAGTTGAAGGAGAAGTGAATCTTAACGTTGATGAATCAAGAAGAGTTCATAATGCCAAACTTCATTCTGCCGGGCACCTCTTAGATTGTGCAGTGGCAGAATTAGGTTTAAAAATTAAACCAACCAAGGGGTTTCATTTTCCGGTGGGTACATATGTTGAGTATGAAGGAGTGCTTGAGAATGGCAACCAATACAAGGGACCATTAGAGGTCATAATCAATCGGATGGTTGAAGATGATATTCCTATTGTTGTTAAAGATCTTGACAGCAAAGAAGCGGAGAAAGAAGGTATTAAAGCTCCTGAAGGTAAATCAGCTCGTTTTGTGGAGTTTGAAGGTCATGTTGGGTGCGGATGTGGTGGAACGCATATCGATTCATCTAAAGGTCTTGGAAGGATTGTTATCAGAAAATTAAAATCAAAAAAAGGTAACACAAAGATATCTTATGCATTAGAAGACTATCCAATCTAAGGATCCAATCTTTTTTTGAGATTAAGAATGAGTTATTCGGGTGTTTTTTAATACGCTATTAAAGGCTCAATTTGGCATAAATACAGTTGCCTGAATAATTATTTTGTTACTTGTTCTCCAATCTTAACTAGAAGAAATATAAAACACAGCAATAGAGCTGATACTCCTGCAAGTTTGTTAATGTAAATGATAATTTATCCCTTTTATTGAATAGATCCGTTAATAATAATTGTTTCTATATGATTAGCACCAAATGAGTATGGTATATACGAATATCCGGAAATTGGTTTAGTGATAAATAGATTTGCTTTTTTACCAATAGCAATAGACCCATGAGTAGAGCTAAGTTCCATTGCTGCAGCACCATTTATTGTTGCAGCATTGATTGCTTGTTCTGGAGTCATTTTCATTTTTACACAAGCAAGAGAAACAACGAAGTTCATGTTTCCAGATGGAGTTGACCCCGGGTTGTAATCTGAAGCTAATGCGACAGGTAAATTTGCTGCCATAAGATCTTTAGCCGGTCCAAATGGTATGCTCAAGAAGAAAGAACAAGAGGGTAGAAGTGTTGGAATTGTAGTTGAGTTTTTTAATATTTCAATATCTTCTTCTCTAACTACTTCTAAGTGGTCTACTGATATAGCATTGTGTTTCACTCCGATTTGTATACCCCCAATTGCAGTAAATTGATTGACATGAATTTTTGGTTTTAAGCCATGCTTAAAACCTGCTGTTAAAATACGATCTGTTTCTTCTGGTGTAAAGTAGTTCGTTTCGCAAAAAGTGTCAATGTATTCCGCCAAGCCTTCTTTTTCTATTACAGGAAGCATGTCATTTATGATCTGGTCAATGTAACCGGCCCTATTTTCTTTAAACAACTTAGGTATTGCATGGGCTCCAAGAAAATTAGCTTTTATTGTTAGTGGAGAAAGCTGTTTTAGCCGTTTAATAACTCTAAGTATTTTCAGTTCTGCTTCAACACTTAGACCGTACCCGCTTTTTATTTCAACAGCACCGGTACCCAGGTGCATAATTTCGTTTAATCGGTTCATAGCTGAATCAACCAAATCATCCTCTGATGTATTTGCAAGTTTCTCGGCTGAATTAAGAATCCCGCCACCACGAGAAGCTATTTCTTCATAGCTCAATCCATTAATACGATCAACGAACTCTGTTTCTCTCGTTCCAGCAAATACAATATGGGTATGAGAATCACACCAGCTAGGAAAAACCAATTTTCCTTCTGCGTCTATTACTTCAAGATCGTTCCAATCAGTAATGCCAGGCATTTCGTCCATCGAACCAAAATCAATAATCGTATCATCCTCAACCGCCAGCCAAGCGTTCTTTAGCGTTGGTAGGTTTTTCATATCATGACCCAAAACTCTAGACTTAGGGGAGTATTCAACCTGAACAAGTTCTTTGATATTTTTGATAAGGAGTTTTTTCATGCTAAATATGTATTCTACAAAGAAATGAATAGTTAAGTAAGTAACAATTTTAGTGACGAATTATTGAGAGCTATACTCGGGATTGCTTAAAAATGTAATATCACTAAATGTTTTCAAATAAGCAACTAAGCTGGCTCGTTCAGAAGCAGAGAGTTGTATGCCGCCTTGTTGTGCTTTTTTCATTAATGGGTCTATGTTGGGGGATGTAGCTTGTACACCAAAACTGTAAAATTCAACTACTTCTTCTAATGTTGAGTATCTTCCATCGTGCATATATGGTGCAGTAAATTCTATATTGCGAAGTGTAT
>JABHTA010000231.1 GCA_018669945.1 Flavobacteriales bacterium | reverse complement strand
TCTTAATGTTAGATTTACATTGTAATCAGTTTTGGCTAGTGGGCTAGCGTGGCCTCTTACGGAGAGTTCAATGTGCTGCCCTTTTTGTAATTCTTCGAGTAGAAGTTCCGTGAATAACTCCAAGTCTTCCACCCCTTCATCTACGTAATCTAAAAAGAAATTATCTATGTCTTCAAGTGCTTTTGTTGAGTCAATTCCTTTTAGTCCTTCAGCATATTCTGTTTTATACTTTGTTGTTAATTCTGAGTATGCATTATAGGTTGTCATGTAATTTAAATTGGTAACGGTGTTTCTCGTTTTTGGGTTAGGCTCATCGTTATGAAAGTAAAGGGTAACAGGTAGGTATTTATTTAACTCCTCGAGTGTTTCGTATTCACGTTTGGGATTTGCAGCAAGTATTTCATCCATGGGGAATTTGAATTCGTAGATGTCGTTACAGCATGTTGCAGATTTATCGGAGAATGACCCGACCCGATTAGATGTTAGGAGGCCTTTATTTGCATTGCGGTTGTAGCTGTAATACATGTCGTTAGCTGGAGAGTTGTATGGCAGTCCAATATTATGTGGCTTTTTCGGTTTGTACGCACCTTCTGCTTTAAAAACATCCATTCCTCCTAGGCCGTAATGCCAAGGAGAACTAAAGTATAGCATGTTTTCTTCACTATCGTAGTAAGGAGATATTTCATCATCTATAGAATTTACATTTTTACCTAAGTTTTTTACTTTGATGCGCTTGCCGTTTAGTTCTGCATACCAAAGGTCTAGCCCACCTTTGCCTCTATCTCGATTAGAAACGAAATATAATATTTCTTTGTTTTTGATTTGCGCGAAGAAGGGTTGTGTATTATTTGAGCCAATTAGGTTTATTTCAGGCCCAAGTTCTTTAGCCGTCGTCCAATTGCCCTTTAACTTTTCTGAAGAGTAAATTTTACAATTGAATTCGTCATCACAAATAGAAAAGTAAAAAGTGTTTCCGTCAGGCGTAAAGCTCCCATTAGCTATGTGCTTATTAGGTTTATTAATCACTGTATCTAGTAGAATAGGGGTGCTCCAAGAATTCCCCTCACGATTGCTTTGAAAAAGATGAATGTAGTATTCGTCATCCTCGACAGCAAGGTTCTCTTCAATTTTAGCGCTTTTAAGCGATGATATTAAAATGGATGAGTCGTTGACTTGAATTGCACTGAAATCACTTCCTGATGAGTTTAAATTTTGTCCAGCGTTATTTAGAAGAACATCTAAAGTATCTAAAATTAGCTTTTGGGCATACGCACAAGCTTTTACTTCATTTTTTGCTTTCTTACTGAAATAGCTAGATTTATTAGAGTAGGATTTATAAAATTTCTGAAAATTATGTCTGGCATCATGATAATGGCCATTATTTTTTTGCATAGATGCCATCCAAAATAGGCTTTCCGGATATTTTTCAGTAGAATTATTAACTTGTTGGTATTGCTTTTCTGCCTCGACATAATTGTTTGACAATCTCAGGGCTTCTCCATATTTAAAGCGTGTTGCTATATCTGTAGAATCGAGTCTCAGCGATTTTTTGAAATAGATCGAAGCGCCATAATAATCTCGCTCTTCTAGAGCTTGCTCAGCATACTTTGATAATTGTTTAGGTGACTGCGACCGGGCAGTAGGAAGATGAATGATGAAAGATAAAAGAAATAGTGCAGTTAAAGGTTTCACCTTGCAAGTAGCACATTTTTTACCTCGATTGAATGAGGTTTTGACACTTGTTATTATTTCTTGTTTACTATTCACTTTAATCTAGCTCCTAAATATAGTTCGGGCACTGTTTGTATTTAATTCTTTTAGGCGGCTTTGGTTGTATAATGTAAATAACAGCTATTTCTAGACCACCACGTCCGTTGCTTGCAGGTCGTAAGTTAGATAAGTTGATATCATAGCTTACTCCTAAATGCCATGCGTTGTAGTCCATGCCAGCTGAAAAGAACCCTGCATCTTGCGTTCTGCCCCATAACCCAATATAAATAGCTTGATAGTTGAATTGGTTTTTTGTCATAATGTATCTCAGCGAAGCGCCAACGTCAAATTCTTTGAATTTTCCTTGCGACATAAACAAATAACTTGGAATTAGGTCGAACTTATCAGAAAGGTTAATTGTTGCTCTTGCATGAAAGTTGAATCGCCTATCTATACGAATAGTGTTGTCACCTTGAAACGATTGTTTTGGTTTAGTAATGTTGTATAAGCTAATACCTCCATCGATAGTTTTACTGTTGCTAAGCTTATAGCTGAAAGCGATACCTGCGTTAATATTTGCATAAAGGTGACTTGTTTCTGTAAAGTTTTCTCCGAAATCTAATCCTGCATCATAGTATACCCCGTTGTATTGATTATCGAATGATAAATCGTCATAATTTATGCTTTGTTGAGTTACCCCAACTTGCATTCCTGGTGAAATAAATAGGGTGGAATCGGAGTTGATTTGTAGACGGTAAGAACAAGCTAAATTTACTTGAAGCGTATTTAGTTTAGACCAGCCATCTCGGTCGTTATAAACTGACAAGCCTGCGCCAACACCTGATTTAATAAAGTTATTTGCGTCAGTCGAGATTCCAATTGTTTGGTATGGTACAGCGTCCGGTGAGATAGATACCCATTGCCGTCTCTGATTGCCAACAAATCTATATTGTCCATCAAATGCGCCTGCTAAGGCAGGGTTTAAGTTCATTGGTGAAGAATTGAATTGGGATAAGTGCAGGTCTTGACTCGAAGACGAAAGATGAAAGATGAAAGATGAAATAATCAACAGAAACAGACCGATAGAATTGGCGTTACTAACAGGTTTGTTTCTTTTCTCTTTTCTCTTTTCTCTTTTCACTTATCTAATTACGGTAATGTTCCCTTTCTCGAAATACTTTTGTTCGTCAATGCAGATAACCGTTAGATAGTACACATAAACGGCAGGATCAACTTCCATGCCTTTGTAGGTCGCATCCCATCCAACTTTTTGATCCTTTGTTTCGAATACTTTTTCTCCCCAGCGGTCGAAAATTTCAAGGTTCAATTCTTTGATTGTCGAACCTCTAACATGAAGAATGTCGTTTTCACCGTCACCGTTTGGTGTGAATGCTCTTGGGATAAATACATAAGGGTTTTCACATATTACTTCGTAAACAGTAATTATGATTGAAGTATCGAATACACAGAAACCAGTTGAATCTGAAATCGTTAACGTGTATTCTTGCGTTTCTAAGGGAGATGCAGTTGGATTAGCGCCATTGTCGCTTAACGATTCTCCAGGAACCCAATTGTAATTGTAATTTCCATCGGGATTAGCATGCAGAACTGTGGACGTATTAAGTAAAATACTATCGCTGTCGGCAGTAATGAATATATTTCCGAAGGAGAAACTCGAAGGATTTACTATAACTGTTTCTGATGTTATGCAACCATTTAGGTCAGAAATTGATAGGTTGTATGTGCCCGGACAAAGTCCGGTGAGTGAGTGAATAACTTCTCCTGTTTGCCAAATATAACTATAAGGGCTAGTGCCACCAATGACACTTGATGATGCATTTCCATTGCATATCTCTGAGCAAGATGGGGCATATGAACTAGATGAAGAGACTAGTTCGTTTGGTTCACTTATAATGACAGTCGTTTGTGTTATGCATCCTTGAGTGTCGGTGGATGTGATTATGTATATGCCCACACATAAACCTGATGCCGTTGATGAGGTCTGATTGGCGACATCATTCCATAAATAGGTATAAGGGCTAGAGCCACCAGTTACATCAACAGTTGCAGCACCTAAACAATCATTGTAGCATGGGTTATTGACTTGAAAATTAGAAATTGAAGAAAGAGAATCTGGGTTAGTAATAGTGACAGATGTAAAAGCGTTACATCCGTAATAGTCGGTAATAGTTGCATCATAAACCCCAACACATAGATTTATAGCCGTTGCCGAAGTTTGATTTTGAGGATCATTCCAAAGGTATGAATACGGGCTAGTACCTCCATTACCAAGAGTAGAGGCGAGTGCATTACAGCTGTCAATACAGGTTGGGATTGTGCTATTTGCTAGCGATAAAATGATATTGGAAGTATCTTCTATTAATACTGTAGTTAGATTTGTACAACCTATTGAATCAGTTATTATTACAGAATAATTACCACTACATAAATTATTTGCTAGTGCAGCTGTTTGGGAGGATGGGTCGCTCCACACATACGTGTATGGGCTCAACCCTCCCAGAGGGGTTGCAGTAGCTGTTCCGATGCAAGAATCGCAAAGCGTTGCGGTTGAATCAGCAATCATTAATCCAACTGAATTTAGGCTAACCAAAATTGAGTCTATTGCTGTACATCCATTTATATCTGTTACAATGACTGTATAAAGAGTATTTACTGTTGGTGTAGCTGCAGGATTTGCTGCATTCTGATTATTCACTGTAAACGAGTTGTCCCAATTGAAAGCTGTGTTAGATGGTCCAGTAGGTGCTCCTCCAAGTATAGCATTATCGCCTTCGCAAATAAGAGTGTCGCTACCTGCTTCAGCAAACGGAACAGGGTGAACAACTATGGTGAGGTATGCAGTATCAGTAAGCTGACATATAGAATCAGTTACGGAGAGCTTAACTAAATAATTACCGGGATTGGAGTAAATTCTTACGGGGCTAAATATTTGCGAAGTAGTGTCGCCATTACCAAAATCCCATAAATAGCTTTCTGATGCAGAGCTTGAATTAACAAAATTTACGGTGTAGGGCGCGCAGCCTTCCACATCAGCTGTAGTAAATTCAGCATTTGGTAATATTTGAAAATCCATTTTGAATACACCATTGTTGCAATTGCTACTTAAATTGTTATTTGACCATGCGTTTGTCGTAGTAGGGAAATCATCATTTCCACCACATCCAGCGCAAACGGATTGGTAAATAACACCGTTCTTATCAAATCGACTAGTGCCACCATCAACATGTTCTTGACTAGTCCCGCCACCGAAATAGGTGGCATATAGCAACGTGTCAATATCTCTTTTGAATACAATTAGGTAAAAATCAAAACCATCAGGTGCATTTGGAAACAACGCATCGCTTGTAATAGGCATACCGCTCATAGGTGTACCTTGTAAGATGTTTGCCCCCCATCCAGAAACATATACATTTTGACAATGATCAACTAGAAAAGCTGACGGTGAAATATTGATATCCGATCCATCTCCGAATGCTGTAGAGTATATAACAGAGTCTAAATCATTATTCAGTTTCGAAACGAATTGACCTCCATCAGCATTGTAATAATTTACATTTACAATAGGCATGGAATCAGCCGTTTGCCCAATTACATAGATGTCTTGAAATCGGTCTAGCTCTAGAAAGTAAGTTTGGTCGTAATCCCCAGTTCCGAAGTATGTAGCACTAACGATTGAGCCACCGGTATTGTCAATTTTTGCAATAAATCCGTCAACTTTACCGCCATTATAGTTTTCAGAAATCACCCCAGTAGTGGTAGGGAAATCTGTTGAAACAGTACCTCCAGCAACATAAACATTATTTGAGGTGTCCACTTTTACTGAGTAGCCAGCATCTTTATCGCTGCCGCCAAGATAAGAGCTCCATGTTAACGAGGAAAGGTCGCTAGAAAGCTTAAATATTACACCGTCTTGGTTGCCCTGATAAGTGGGTTGGAAGCCACCCATAATGGGAAAATCAGCTGAACGAGTTACAGATGCTATATAAACATTACTTTGGGCGTCAAGCATAATTTCACCTCTAAACTGGTCTCCATAATTATGAGTTAGGGAATCGTAGAGAGCAACAGCATTGTATGTTCCGCCACTTACAGCATAGTTAATTCCATCATTGGCAGAACCCCCCATATAGGTGGCGCCAAGCAGAGCTGTGCCATCTTCACTTAACTTGGCTACATAAATATCAGTTCCTGCGCTAAAAACTGTTCCGTTGAACGTAAACTGAGCTGCTGGTCCTCCTCCAAAAGAATTGTCATAAGAATTGCCAAGCATCGGAAAGTCATTCGAACTCGTAACACCAAATAAATATAATTCATCATTGTCGTTAACAATCAGGCTATGGACAGTTTCGGTTCCATCAGCAGTTGTTCCTCCACCAATGTAGGTCGAGTAAATAAGTGTGGCGCCTGTTGAGTCATATTTCGTAATTACAATGTCAGTTATTCCATACGTTGTTCCATTTGGATTCGAAGTAACATCATATGCACCGGCTGAAGTTGGGTAGCCTTGGTCGAAAACAGTACCACCAGATAATAGATTTCCGTGGCTATCATAGGTTGCTGTCATTCCAAAATTGTCAGCAGTTGACCCCGAGTAACTTGCAAAGATCAGAACAGGGTCAATAATTAATTGATGTAAGTTGTTATAACCATTTGTAAAAAAGAATGTTAATTTATTGTTTTTTAGTTTGAATTCGCAATCTATTTTAGCTTTTTTGCCATCAATTATCTGGTAAGCATAAGGCTGTTGTTCTATTAGTGAGCCGACCGAAGTGGTGACAATCAACTTGCCATTTTCTAGTTTAACATTATCTGCTCCAGTATATTCAATTTCTATTTCGTTTGGGTTACCTCCGGGATGAACAACAACATCATATTTCAAGTTGAATGATGAGGTGTATAATTGCAGATCAATATTGTCGTATAAATTTTGGTAGGTTATTTTCTCAAAACTACGAACATTAGAAGCCCATTTTTTAGCATCACGGCCTTTGATATAATTGTAATAATTTGAACTAGGGTGTTCATTGAGAAAAGAGGGGTGTTTATTACTCTCGTTAAAATGCACCTTAACAACGTGCCCGTTGAGATCAAAATTAGTAGAATCAATTTGAAGTGTTGGATTAGCGTGCAATGCTCCTAACTTAAAAAGCTTTTCAGTATTTTGAAAATCATAGGTAAATCCTTGATTTTCTAGATATAAAAACCCGTTGGGTAGCGTGGTTTTATAACGTACTTGTTTGTTCCACTGGCCTTTGTTTTCTTTAAACTGGTATGAATTATCTCCATGTGCAAACAACATGATTGTTATCAAGCCTAAACAAGTTGTGAAAAGTAGATTTTTAGTTAACATTATTAGATTATAAAAATACGAAATTCTTCAAATCTGCAATGCATACTCAATAATCAATGGCAATTCGAGTAATTTTAGCAGGAAATCGTATTGAGAATCAATGATTAGAGTTAAAGCAGCATCCTCGATGCAAAAATGCTGTAGAATTTTACTAGATATGGCATTCTTCTCTAGTAAAACCAAGGATTAGCTAAAACTAAAAGGTACGACCTGTTCCCTTTTTAGTATCTTGCATTCCATTTTAAAGTGCCGATTGGATAAAGCAGAATTAGATAGGGAATTAAATGTGATAGAGCTTGCCAAAAAGGATCTTGATGCCTTTGGTTATATTTATGACAAGTACTTCAAGCAAATATTTTTGTTTATTCTTAAACGAGTATCTGATAAAGAATTGTCAGGTGATTTAACTTCTCAAGTATTTATAAAGGCGTTAGAGAATATTGGTAAGTATGAGTACCGAGGCTTTCCTTTTTCTTCATGGTTGTATCGTATTGCTGTAAATGAAGTAAATCAACATTACAGAAAAGCAGCTAAACATGTTGAGGTAGAAATTACTGAAAATGAGTTAGGAGTAATTTTAGATGATACTGATGTTGAAAGAAATCAAGCTCATCGAGATTTATTGGTAGAAATATTAAACGAGCTTCCGCAAGAAATGACGCAGTTAATTGATCTCCGGTTTTTTGAAGGACAATCGTTTCGAGAAATTGGAGAAATATTTGGAATAACTGAGGACAATGCTAAGGTTAAGCTATACAGAGTGCTCAAAAAGATGAAAAAAATGGTTACTTTGAAAATAGGTAATAGCAAATGAAAAAGTACAAGCTAAATAAAGACGAACGAGATGTAACTGATCAAGAAATTGAACAGTTTAAAGACTTTAAGAAGTTTAAGGCTAATTATGAAGATGTGGTACGAAATCGTTATAAATTGCCGTTATACAAAAACAAAAAGATGTTGTTGGCTCTATTGATGATTTTACTGATAATTTGGTTGTTGATGAGAACTAATAAAGAAGAGCTAATAATTAAACCAGCGAATATAGAGCAAATAGATTGAGGCAATAATAAAAAATATGAGAAAGAAATTATTGATTTGGTTTGGTCTCATTATGTTGAGTCTTTTATTATTAGCGCTGTTGAGAGTGCCATTGATGTGTGTTGCAGGTAATTATTTGATTAGCATAGATGAACTTCAAAACTCGGATGTGATATTTGTATTAGGTGGCAATTCTTTTGATAGAGGTAATGCTGCTGCTGAGCTATATAAAGCTGGCTACGCTTCTAAAATTGTTTGTTTGGGTGAAAATGTGCCATTTGTATTTAAAGCAATAAACAAGAATTATACTGAGGCCAAAGTTTCTAGGATAAACATCGTACGAAATAATAATGTTAAAAAACGAGATGTTGATTTGCTAGAAATTGGTACCAGTACCAAAGAAGAATCGGAAGCGATTGCAAACTATTGCGCTGAGAATAAACTCAAGCGTGTGATTCTAATCTCAGATAAATTTCATACTAGAAGAATTAGAGGGGTTTTTGAGCCACTTTTCGATGAACTTGAAACGGAGTTAATTATTCATGGAACGGGAAGTACGCGTTACGATGAAGCTGAATGGTGGAAGAAAGAGGAGGGGTTAATTATGGTAAACAACGAATATGTTAAGCTGCTTTATTACGAGTTGAAATACTGAGGGTAGCTAAATTCAAGGAATAACGTGAGCAAATTTACTCCATTAATGCTGTTTCTTAAGTAGTTTTTTTAACTCTTTCAATTCTTCAATCTTATCAGAATACCCCAATTTTTGGTAAGAGTAAACTAGGTTGTTGAGTACACGTTGCATGATCTCAACATTGCTACATGGTAGGTAATACTCAGGTTTAGGTTCTATATCAAGTTGTTTTAGAAAATCATCGACCTCACGTTTGCTAAAAACTGCACCGCGACTAAATGGGTTCACATAAAATAGAACTTTAATGTCGCTATCTGGTCTTAGATCAATCATGAAATCATCTCGATATGCCAAAATAAAATGCTTAGGTAGGTTGACGCCAATTAAAGGTATTCCGTGCTTTTGAGCAATAATGGAGTACAGGATAGATAGAGAAATTGGGTTCCCTTTTTTGCTGTCTAATACTTCATTAATAAATGAGTTTTGCGGTGAATGAAAGCTCTTAACATTGCTCGAGTATCCATGAACCTCGAAAAGAATGTGGTTAATTATTCGAACTTTCTCCAATGCAGTTAAAGCTTCGTTAAGTTCTAGCCAAATGTCTTTCTCAATTTTTTCAATTTGCTCATAAATTCGATTCTCATCAAGATCAGGGTATTGATATTGGGCAACTAAAATCATTCCTTTTAGTAGATCATGTGTGCCATTAACGCCCCAGTTCGAAAGGCGTTCTTTTACTTGTTCAAATTGAATGGTGTGGATAATATTTTCTATTCTGTCTTGAAAAGAAATGCCCCAAGATTCATGCTCCCAAGCTGACTCCAAGTGGGGGATAACTTCTTCGCCCATAGAAACAAGTTTGGTCTCAATTTGAGTGTAAATTTTTTCATCTGGATCGTCCAGTAGGCGTATAAGTGCTTGTATTTCCGAATTTTCCATGGAGATTATGCGTTATTCAAATTGCTTGGATTTGCCGTTTTTAATTTCTTTTCGTTTCTTTTTTTTTCCTTCTTCTTGCTTT
>JABHTA010000193.1 GCA_018669945.1 Flavobacteriales bacterium | reverse complement strand
TTTTGTTATCCATCCTAAACCGGCTTCCAATGGAGAAGTTGTATCGTTAATATCGTTCCCGTATAAGCAAAAACCCATCTCTAAACGAAGTGTATCTCTTGCTGCCAAACCAATTGGCTTAATATCGTTCTCAGCACCAGCAGCAAAAATTGCATCCCAAATTTTGTTGGCATGCTCATTTTCGAAGTACACTTCAAAACCACCAGCCCCGGTGTAACCCGTTGCTGAAACTAAAACATTATCTATTCCACAAAAAGTTCCTTTTTCAAAAGTATAGTACTTCATACCTTCTAAATCCATATCTGTCAACCCTTTAAGAACTTCAACCGCTTTTGGTCCTTGAACAGCAAGTAGTGATGTTTGGTCAGAAATATTGTGCATTTCTACTTCTTTGGTATTAAATTTTTGAACCCAAGCCCAATCTTTATCAATATTCGAAGCGTTAACAACCAACATATATGTCGCATCATTAATTCTATAAACCAAAAGATCGTCTACAATTCCTCCAGATTCGTTCGGGAAACAAGAATACTGAACGCCTCCATCAACTAATTTAGATGCATCATTAGACGTAATCCGTTGGATTAGGTCAAGCGCATTTTCACCTTTAAGAATAAATTCGCCCATATGAGAAACGTCAAAAACACCTACTCCACTTCGCACAGCAGTATGCTCATCATTAATCCCGGTATACTGCACTGGCATGTTGTATCCCGCGAAAGGAACCATTTTTGCCCCTAAAGCAACGTGTTTTTCTGATAATGCTACTTCTTTCATCTCAATAATTTCGAGCAAATATAACATTCAGATTTATTTACAACAACCTTATTATGGGTGTTTCATTCAGCTATATTTGTAAAAAAAATTAGGCATGCATACCACTTCAATTCAAGTTCGATTTTCTGATTGTGACAGTTTTAAACATGTAAACAATGCTGTTTATCTGACCTATGCAGAACAAGCGCGAATCCATTTTTTTGATGATGTTCTTGGCAAAGCGATTGACTGGAAAGCTAAAGGGTTAATATTGGCTAAAGCTGAAGTCAATTACATTTTGCCCATATTACTCCATGATAAGATTGAAATCGATACAAAATGCGTTAAAGTGGGCTCTAAGAGTGTCAGGCTGCATTACTCAATTTGGAAATTAGATAAAGGAGCCAGAATTGAAATGTGCAATGGCGAAACAGTTTTAGTGGGATTCGACTATATCGCCAATCGGTCAATGGTAATAGAAGATAATTGGAAAAACCTTCTTCTACCTTAACCGTGGATATGTTCCTTAGTTCCGTAGTTATTAATCACGATTGCTTCAAATTTTAAAAAATCTTCCCAAATAACATCTACATCACAAATTTCATCACCATATTGATGCGCATACTTTAAAAACATAGTATAGTGGTTTGCTTCACTAATCATTAAGTCTCGATAGAATTTAGCTAATTCACTATCCTCTATATTATCAGATAGCACTTTGAATCGTTCACAGCTACGCGCTTCTATCATTGCCGCAAACAATAATTTATGTACAAGTGTTTCAGCTCTATTAAATCCAGGTTTCTGAAAAAACTTAGCCAACTCATTTACGTAATTATCCTTTCGTTCTCTCCCAAGTTTCCAACCACGATCAGTAATTTTTTGATGAACCATTCTAAAATGCTCCATTTCTTCAATCGCTAGAGCAGACATTGCTTCAACTAATTCAGAATTTTCAGGATATTTAGTAATAATTGAAATAGCATTTGACGCTGCTTTTTGTTCACAAAAAGCATGATCAACAAGGATTTCTCGAATATTATCCTCCGCAACATTCGCCCATTTTGGATCCGTTGGTAATTGGAGTTTTAACATAAGAAGTGAAATAAAAGTATAATCAAATATATAAATGAATTCAAACTAGAATCGATTACCCAAGCAAAAAATAATAAAAAGTTATTAATACGTATAGGCAACCATTAAATTTACCATACGTTTATGTATAGATATGTTATATTTGTTACTCATTTGTAACAAATGATAAATTTTTAATTGACTTCAATGTTAAGAAAATCCTCACTCACACTCCTAGTTGCACTTGTTTTATCTTTTTATTCATATAGTTCGCATATAACAGGCGGTTTTTTTGAATATGAATGCTTAGGTAATGACGAATATCTAATAACCCTTAATTTGTTTAGAGACTGTAGTGGAATTACTATGCCTACATCGGTATTTGTAGATTTCACAAGTACTTGCGGCGGAAATTCAAATGCCACGCTGAACCTAGATCAATCATTATTACCTGCCAACATGCAGATAACCGCAGATGGTGGAGGTCATATATCGCAAATTTGCACTCCTCAACTTTTACAAACAACATGTTATGGAGGGACAATACCTGGGAATGAATTATATATATATCAGGCTACTGTTACATTAAGCCCACCTTGCGACACTTGGACTATGAGCTGGGGTACGTGCTGCAGAAATACAACCGTAAATGTGCCTACCTCTTCTGGTGATGGTGTGTTTTTAGAAGCCACCTTAAATAGTTTAACTGCACCTTGTAATTCTTCACCATCATTTCTAACACCATATCCTATTTATTATGCTTGTGCAAATCAGCAATCTGTGATTAATTATTCAATTGCCGAACCAGATAACGATAGCTTAGTTTACTCTTTAATCGGAGCTTATGAATCTGCAGGACTAAATCTTACTTATGGGGTCGGATACTCTGGTGCTTCTCCTATACCTGGCATTGTTGTTGACCCTTTAACAGGAGAAATTACTGTTACACCAACAGCCCTTGGAAATTTTATTATAGCATTACAGGTGGAAGAATACGACATATTAGGGAATTTGTTGGGCACCACTTTTATTGATGCACAAATTGTTGTTCAGACATGTACTAATAATGTACCAAACACACCCATTGGTACGATTGAAAACTTTTCTGGTACAGGAGCCGTCCAGACAGGACCTAACTCTATTGATTTATGTCTTAATGATAACTTTTGTTTTGATGTAAGTTTTGCAGATGCGGATATGGATGTATTAACTATCTTCTCCAATGTTGACTCTATTTTACCAGGAGCAACTTTAACTTTCGACAACTCTGTTCCTGGAACTGCTACTGCTACTGTATGTTGGACAGCTACACCAAATTTTCAAGGAAGTACTATTGTTATTTACGCAAATGATGAAAACTGTCCAATTCCTGGAGTTGTTGCAATTAGTGTTGATGTTAATATTAATCTTGGTACTTATGCTGGAATTGATGGGCTAATCTGTGGTAATATGTCTCACCAAATGGTTGCTTCTGGTGGCACCGTGTTTAATTGGTCTGTTGTCTCCGGTGACCCAATAATTATTGGAACCAATTTTAGTGCGAACCCAAGTCAAATTCCAGTTGCAATACCGAGCCAAACAACAACTTATGAGGTTATAAGTAATCTTGGTGGAACTTGCTCGAATGTTGACTATGTTACTGTAGTGGTTCAACAAAACTTAGGAGATATTAACATTATTAGCACAACAGCAAATCCAGACTTAGTATGTATGGGTGATACGTCACGCCTAGAGATCCTAACAGTGCAACCACCCCCTATTTGCGATGAATATGCCGTTAGTAATATTCCTTTCGCTCCAGAACCTGGCACAGGTACCGCTATTAATTTAAACGATGACCAACTTAGTACTGCATTACCTATTGGCTTTTCTTTTGAATTCTTTTGTAACGTCTATACTGATTTTTATATCTCCTCAAATGGATTTATTACTTTTAATGGTGGCTCAGGTAATGGATGTTGTTCCGGAGATTTTATCCCTAGTCCATTTGATCCAAACGATATTATTGCCTTAGCATGGGAAGATTTAGACCCATTTGGATATGGAACAATTGAGTACTTTACGATTGGAGCCGCACCAGATAGAATTTTGGTAGTTAATTTCTTAGGAATTGCTCATTATCCTGGTCCTGGACCTAATTCTGATGTTACTGTTCAAGCATTACTATATGAGACATCGAATGCAATAGAAATTCACACTACTACTCAACCAGATGCTGGGGGAATGCATACAATGGGCATTGAAGATGCTACTGGAGTAAATGGATATGCTGTACCAGGTCGTAATAGTCAGTCATGGACAGCTACAAATGATGCGTATCGATTTGAATCATTATCTAATCCGCCAGATCCATACACCTATTTATGGTCTCCTGGAGGAGCGCTTGATGATGATACATTATCGGCTCCTCTTGCTACATTAAGTGGCACAACCGAATTTATCGTTACTGTGTTTGATGATAATATGTGCTGGGAAAGCGATACGGTTTCTGTTACTGCTACTAATCCATTTGGGTTAAGTGCATCAGGAATAACATCAAGCTGCGCTGGAGTTAATAACGGTGGAGCAACAATTACGGTTAATGGCGGCATAGGTCCGTTTGATTACCTCTGGCCTAGTGGAGAAACATCAAGTGTTTCAACAGGATTAGCTCCAGGAATACAAAATGTAACAGTTTATGATACTGGTGCGGGTTGTAGTAAAGATACAGCGATAACTATTCCTGCATCAGCGCTAGGAATTACCATAACTGGGTTCACGTTTACAGATGAAACATGTTTTGGCTTTAGTGATGGTACAGCAACGGTTACCTCTACCAATGGCTCTGGTGGATTGACATACGATTGGGGAGCTTCCATTTCAAGTACCGTTGCTTTTGCTTCAAACGTACCTGCCGGAACGCACACATTAGTAGTTGAAGACGTTGTGGGTTGCCGAGATGACACTACTTTTACTGTTTCCGTGCCTCCAATATTATCTGTTACTGGGTCTACAACATCGATTTCAACTTGTAATCAAGAAAATGGTTCTGCTTCTATTACGGGAGTTATAGGTGGGCCTAGTTCAATCTATATGTACCAATGGGATAATGGCCAAACTAATGCTTTTTTAACCAATGTGTCCTCTGGTCAGTTCTGTGTCACAATCGTTGACCTTGCTGCAACAGGATGTTATACTACTCATTGCGTATCTGTGAGCACTACTCCTTTCCCTACAGCAATTACAAACTCAACGCCTGCAACGTGTAATACAGATTGCGATGGCACTGGTACTATACTAGTTACTCCGATCTTGGGAGGCTCTTCTGTTTTTACTTATCAATGGGATGCTGGAGCAGGTTTCCAAAACGGAATTCAAGCTATTAACTTATGTGCAGGCACGCATGATGTTACCGCAACCGATGCTACGGGGTGCTATGTTGTTTCTACAGCTACTGTAACTGAACCAACAGCTGTTTCGGTTACACCAAATGCCTCGCAAACTGCAATTTGTTATGGTCAGGCTACAAACTTATCAGCAATTGCCACTGGTGGTAATGGAGCTCCATATTCCTACACGTGGGATGCTGGCATGGGTTCACCCATTATTGTCAATCCCATTGTTTCATCATTTTACCAAGTTACAGCAACAGATGTAAACAATTGCGCAGTTGTTTCAATTCCTCTTATGATTAACGTTAAACCATTAATCCAAGCTACAAGTACTCCATCTGCGACCATTTGTAATGGTGTTGCATTAGATTTATGGTCATTTGCTTGGGGCGGAAACGGTGGACCATACTCTTATAGTTGGGACCACCTAATCGGAAACGGTTCGGCTCATACCACTTATCCTAATACGTATCCTTTACCAGACTTTTATGTTGTTACTATTAGTGATGGTTGTTCTCCTGATCTTACTGACACCGTAAATGTAAGCTACTACCCTACGCCTGCTCCATTAGTTACCGCTACTGAATATGAGGGGTGCCAGCCTTTTACAACAACGATATCACCTGTTTCTGGATCTGTATCAAATATTACAACTTGCCTGTGGCAACTGCAAGACGGAACTTTTATTACAGACAATTCATGTGGATCTTTCGTGCACACTTTTAGCAATGTTGATTGGTATGATGTAACGCTGTCTGTAATTTCTGGAGATGGCTGCTCTGCTGCTTTCACATATTTCGATATGATAACAGTAAACGAACTACCTATCGCTGATTTTTCAAGCACTGTAGATCCAACAATACTTGATACCGAAATTGACTTCACTGATGAATCATATGGAGCTGTGAACCTATGGGACTGGACATTCTACTATTCTGATGGTGTAAATATTTTAGGGAATGATACACTGCAAAATCCGAGCTTTACCTACCCTGTAGATACAGGGTATTACTCAGTTAAATTAGATGTTGAAACTGTAGACGGATGTATTGATGATACGACTAAAGTAATTTTCATAAACGGCCAATATATGATGTATATACCAAACGCTTTCTCGCCAAACGGAGATGGAAAAAATGATATATTCAGACCCATTGGCACTGGCTTTAGCCAAGTTGAAGAAGATTATTCTTTAGAGATATTTGACCGATGGGGAAAAAGGATATTTTTAACCAAATCACCAGAAAATGGATGGAATGGAAAAAACGATAACGGAAACGGTGAATATGTGCCGAATGGTGTTTATGTATATAAGGTTACTTCCATAAAATCAACTGAACGTTGGGAAGATGGTGAATTCAATACCACTCCATTCGAATACATAGGACATATTACTTTTTTCAAATAATTTCTTAACAAACTTAAATCGATTGAAACCGCTCTAAAGGCGGTTTCCTTCTTTAGGAAATATAACTGATGGTTCAAAGGTTTTTGCTTCCTCAAAATCCATTGAAGCATACGAAACTATTAAAACAACATCACCAACCTGTACCTTTCTTGCCGCCGGTCCATTTAAGCATATTTCTCCCGATCCCCGTGGTGCTTTAATGATGTAGGTTTCGAATCGCTCGCCATTGTTTATGTCTAGAATCTGAACCTTTTCATTTTCAATCATATTAGCCGCATCGAGCAAATCCTCATCAATTGCAATACTGCCAACATAATTCAAATCTGCTTCTGTTACATTGACTCTGTGAATTTTAGACTTTAACACCTCTATTACCATAACTATTTGTTTTGCTTCGCGAAAGTAAAATTTTAACTAAACTTTATCAATATTCCTTTTTCCTTTTATAAAAAAAGGACTTACCGCACATTGTAGGAATATTCCTACACATAAATTATCCAATTTCTTACTACAAGTTCCGACTTCTGCCGATAGAATACAAAAACCTTATGTATTGATTTCTCGGTAAAAGAAATTGTATAGAAACAGAATTATTTTTGAATGTATTTGTCTAGCAATTTAATATTAGATTAGTGGAGGATAGATTCCAAAGTGATTGTAAGAAATCTACGCCTAAATTAATAGTAATTTAGGCCATATGTTAAGAGAATGACCATATTTGGCAATTTGGCCAATAGTGTTGCCAATTAAGATAAATTACACTAATTTCTATTTGAAAAACAAGTTGATTTTACTACTTTCGCAATAACTGTAAAAGGAAGATTTATGAGCGAAACGGTAGGGGTGGAAACAAAAAATGATGCCAAGCAACTTGAGTTTATCGCCCAGATTATAGCCGACTACAAATTGGCTAACGTGAGCCGAGAATGCAGCCTAATGGGACGGAAAGAAGTACTTACAGGCAAAGCTAAATTTGGAATATTTGGGGACGGAAAGGAACTAGCTCAAATTGCCTTAGCTAAGCAGTTTAAAAATGGTGATTTCAGATCAGGCTACTATAGAGACCAAACCTTTATGATGGCAATTAATGAATTAACGCCCAAACAGTTCTTTGCTGGCTTATATGCGCATACTGATATCGAAGCTGAACCTTTTTCGGCCGGCAGACAAATGGGAGGACACTTCTCTACTTCTAGCTTAAATACGGATGGTAGCTGGAAAAATTTAACAAAACAAAAAAATTCATCTCCCGATATATCACCTACTGCTGGCCAGATGCCACGATTATTAGGTTTAGCTTATGCTTCAAAGTTTTACAAAGAAAATCTAGAATTACACACGCTTACTCAGTTTTCAAATAAAGGAAATGAGGTCGCTTTTGGAACCATTGGAGACGCTAGCACCTCTGAAGGGCCTTTTTGGGAAACAATAAATGCTGCAGGTGTTTTACAGGTACCAATGGTTATTTCGGTTTGGGATGATGACCACGGAATTTCAGTTTCCAAGAAATTTCAAACGACTAAAGAAAGTATTTCTGAAATTCTGAAAGGGTTTCAAAGAGATAAAGACAACAAAGGTTATGAAATTATAAAAACAAAAGGCTGGGATTATATTCATTTATGCGAAACCTACGAAAAAGCGGTAAAAATTGCAAGAGAAGAGCATGTTCCGGTTTTAGTTCACGTTGAAGAAGTTACCCAACCTCAAGGGCATTCAACTTCTGGTTCGCACGAGCGTTATAAATCACCTGAAAGATTGCAATGGGAATCAGATTTCGATCCAATTAAAAAATTTAGAGAAACTATTCTAAGTGCCAAATGGGCGTCCGAAACTGAATTAGAAAAAATAGAAACAGAAGCTAAAAAAATTATAAAAGACAGTAAAAAAGAAGGATGGTCTGAATATTTAGCACCTATTAAAGAAGAGGTAGAAACTATTGCTGCGATGCTGGAACAATTAAGTTCGGAAAGCATTAACGGCTCTTTCATCTCTAAACTTAGTTCTAAGTTAACTTCCTCTGCCGATCCCGCAAGAAAAGATATTATTAGCGCTGTTAAAAAATCACTCCGTTTAGTAAGAAGTGAAAACTTAGCTTCTAAAAATCAACTAATCAACTGGTTAACAGCAGCTAATATTGCTAATCACGACAGATACAGCTCATCTTTATACAGCGAAACAGAGCGTTCTGCTTTAAACGAAAGTGGTACTCCCCCTATATACAATGAAGAGATACTTGTCGATGGACGAGAAGTACTTCGCGAAAACTTTGATGCACTTCTAAACAAGCACAAAGAAATTTTGATATTTGGTGAAGATGCTGGTAAAATTGGTGGCGTGAACCAAAGTTTAGAAGGTTTACAAGAAAAACATGGAGAGTTAAGAGTTTTCGATACAGGTATTCGAGAATGCACAATTATAGGGCAAGGAATTGGAATGGCATTAAGAGGTCTACGTCCCATAGCTGAAATTCAATACCTAGATTACCTATTATACGCGCTTCAAGTGATGAGTGATGACTTAGCGACCGTAAACTATAGGACTAAAGGGCAACAAAAAGCTCCACTTATTGTCCGAACTCGAGGGCATAGATTAGAGGGAATTTGGCACTCTGGTTCA
>JABHTA010000103.1 GCA_018669945.1 Flavobacteriales bacterium | reverse complement strand
TTCTCAATCTTGGCCGTTTTAGTATCTGACCCAGCTGCATTTGTTCCTGAAATGGAAATAATATTTGACCCATTTCTCAGGGGAATTTCACTTTGAAATTTATCAGTATTAGCATTGTAGGGGAACTGCGTGGAAGGTTGTCCGTTAACACTATAGTTTATTCCTCCGCTATTATCAACTCGCTTAACCTCAGCAATTATAGTATATCGTTCATTGTAAGTGCTCATGTATCCTTGAGGTGGATTACTAATGGTAATTTTTGGCGCTAACTGAACAGGAACAACGGGATCTGGTTTAGGGGGGCTAGTCGGAATTCCTCCAGATGGTGTTGAACTGGATTCTGTAGCGGGTTTCGTTTCAGTCTTTTCTCCTCCACCAAAATTAAACCTCAAGCCTAAGCCAATAAAATGCTGAACATCATATGGGTAAAATCCTGCTCTTGTCTCAAATGGATTACCGTCCAAATTAGAATGGAAAGGAAACGTCATTTTATGCTCAAACAAAACTGAAGTTGCTGGCCAAACTTGATAGCCAATTCCATAACCAAGGGTTGGAACAAAATATGATTTCCATGCAGTACTGCCGTAAGCGTGAGATTCATAATTGTAGTCTCTAGTAGAGCTTGATGTGTAAGCATACTGATTACCAAATTCATCTAATTGATCAATATCAACCTTATAATAATAAGCCCCTACGCCTAAAAACCCTTGTATTATTATTTTGGTACGTTCTCTCAATCGATTTGCAGACAGCACCAGCTCCAATGAGTGCTCAGTACCTTTAACTCTGTAATTGTGATACATATCAACACCTGAATAATTTAATGTCGGGCTATAAGACCCATTGAGTGCGGGGTTTAGGCTCGCGGTTGATGAAAGAGATTGGCTTGCGCCATGAGTTGTAGACCCCAGAATTCTACCTTGTAAATCCCACCGAAAAATGCTGTAGCGTTTATAATATATCGTGTGCCCTAAAAAAATTCCGCCACCATTACCGCCTTTCGATTTTACATCGCCATCAATATAAGTTCCGCCGAGATTTACGCCAAAACTCCAATTGCCATAATTAACGTTTGTAGCGTTTTGTGTGTGGCCATCTGAAAACACGAGTAATAATCCCCAAAATAAAAACTGTTTTGCACTTGCCATGTTGTTTCAAATATATCAACTTCTTAGAAGTATCATTGTTTTTGTTTTACTTTGAAGCAAGAAAGCAAAAGTTATGTCAAAATTTACCTACGAGTTTTTAAAATCACTCCCAAAAGCGGAATTACATTGTCATTTAGATGGGTCTGTTCGTGTTGAAACAATATTAGAGCTGGCTAAAAAACATAATGTTGAGCTACCAAAAACGAATCATGATGAGCTACAGTCATATTTGGAAGTTGGTGATGACTGTGAGGACCTGCTCGACTACTTAAAGGCTTTTTCTGTTACCAACTCCGTGTTGCAAACAACTGATGCATTGGCTAGAGCGGCATTCGAATTAAGCGAAGATGCAGCCGAAGAAAATATTCGTGTTTTAGAAATTCGGTTTTCTCCTCTTTTGCACACTGAAAAAGGCTTAACTCTAAGCGAAATTGTGGAAGCGGTTATTGATGGCAAATCAAAAGCAGAGGAACAGTATAACATTAGGGTTGGATTAATTCTGTGCGGAATTAGAAGCATGTCTCCTGAGCTTTCAATGGATTTAGCGGAAGTTGCAATTAACTATAAAAACAAAGGAGTGGTCGCTTATGACCTCGCTGGGCCAGAAGAAAACCACCCAGCAAAAGATCACAAAGAAGCATTCTTTAAAATAATTAATAACAACATTAATACTACTGTTCACGCTGGAGAGGCTTACGGTCCGGAGTCAATTCATCAAGCAATTCACTATACGCGAGCAAATAGAATTGGCCACGGCACCAGATTACGAGAAGATCCTGAATTACTACATTTCGTAAACGACCATCGTATTCCGTTAGAAATGTGTGTAAATTGTAATGTACAAACAAAAACAGTAACATCTCTTGAAGACCATCCAATAAAAGAATACTTAGATCAAGGTATTCGAGTAACAATAAATACGGACAACCGTCTTATTTCTAAAACAACCCTTACTAACGAATACAAAACCGTTTGCGATACTTTCAAATTAACAAACAAAGAGTTAAAAAAGATAATATTAAACGGATTTAAATCTGTTTTTCTGCCATACATAGAGTGTAAAAAAGTATATGAGGCAGCTGAAAAAGAATTGGCAGAACTTGGATTATAAAGCTCCCAACATTCAACCCGCGAAATTTTATCTGACGCGTTGCTTAATCTTCTCGATAGCAATGTCATCTCTATTCTCTTGCAAAGACAATGAGAAAACCTACTTGTTTTTATCTCACACCAGAACTGATTCCAACCCTAAAATTGATTCAATTGCAGAAAAAATCGACTATTCTCAATTCGACATGCTTTGGCTTGGAGGAGACATCGCTTGGTATACATCAGCAGATGATGCTACCATGGAGTATGTAGATGGGATTTTTGACTTATCGGACGAAAACACATTGTGGGCTATTGGCAACCACGATTATTTTTCCGCTGAAAGAATTCAACGCTTTACGAAACGCCCTAACTCTTATGGTTATTTCAAAAATGGAATAACATATTTGGTGCTTAATACTCAAGATAGTGCTAGTAATATTACTACAGAACAATTACAATTACTCACCAATATAAAAGATACAATAAAGTATTCGTCACATTTAATATTGTTGCATCATAAATTAATTTGGATGTACGGGAACCCTGATTTAGAAGAGCTAATTGATAGTGTTTCTAATGCTTCATTAGACACAAGTGCGCATAGCCTTAATCCAAATAATTTTTATGATGATGTCTATCCTTTATTATTAGCAATTAAACAAAATGGCATTGAGGTTTTGTGCATCGGTGGGGACATTGGAGGTAAGGTTTCAAGATTTGAATATCACACTTCGGACGATATCGTGTTCTTGGCGTCTGGAATTGACTCTAAAAAAAACAATAACAAAGCTTTACTCTTCAAACATGACATTACAGGTGCTCAATTAACTTGGGAATACAGAGCAATAATTTCATTCTTAGATTAATAGAACAAGGCGTCTATTTCTATCTTTTTAGAACCGGTGCTTTCAGCCCCGTTCAACTCAATTTTAGAGCTTTTGTCTAAAATAAATTCGTTCTTAACTTCTCTGAATTCAATACTTTTTGCAACTATTGATGCGGGGCCGAATTCAGGCTTCTTTTGGTAAATTGCAAACCCATATTTGCAATCGGTAAAATTCACCTTATGTATTTTTCCCGTTGACAAGTCCTTCGCGCTTACGCCAATTGCTGCCCCTGAAATACTGGTGTTTACTGCTTCGACTGAAGAGTTTTCGCCTATACTAATTCCTTTATCTCCAATCCCTGTCATAATACAGTTTTCAACATAAATATCGCTCCCTGAA
>JABHTA010000259.1 GCA_018669945.1 Flavobacteriales bacterium | reverse complement strand
ATTAAAAATTAATAATCATGGCAAAAGCAAATTTTGACCGTTCAAAACCACACCTTAACATAGGTACTATTGGACACGTAGATCACGGAAAGACTACATTAACTGCAGCTATTACAAAAGTTTTGGCAGACGCAGGTTTGTCTGAAGCTAAAGATTTCGATCAAATCGATAATGCTCCAGAAGAAAAAGAAAGAGGTATTACTATTAATACTTCTCACGTAGAATACGCAACTGCGAATAGACATTATGCACATGTTGATTGTCCAGGTCACGCAGATTACGTGAAAAACATGGTTACGGGTGCTGCTCAAATGGATGGCGCTATTCTTGTTTGTGCTGCTACTGATGGCCCAATGCCTCAAACTAGAGAACATATCTTACTTGCTCGTCAGGTAGGGGTTCCTGCTTTAGTTGTATTCATGAATAAAGTGGATATGGTTGATGATGATGAGCTATTAGAATTAGTTGAAATGGAAATTAGAGAATTACTTTCTTTCTACGACTATGACGGAGACAATGCTCCAATAATTGCAGGTTCTGCCCTTGGTGGACTAAATGGAGATGCTAAATGGGTTGATTCTATTATGGAATTAATGGATGCTGTAGATGCGCATATTCCTCTTCCTCCAAGAGATGTTGATAAAGATTTCTTAATGCCAATTGAAGATGTTTTCTCAATTACTGGTCGTGGAACAGTTGCTACTGGTAGAATTGAGGCAGGAGTTGCAAACACTGGTGATTCGGTTGATATTATTGGAATGGGTGATGAAAAGTTATCGTCAACTGTTACTGGAGTTGAAATGTTTAGAAAAATTCTTGATAGAGGAGAGGCTGGAGATAACGTAGGTATCTTACTAAGAGGTATAGAGAAGTCTGACATCAGAAGAGGAATGGTAATCTGTAAACCAGGTTCTGTTCAACCTCATACAGAATTTACTGCTGAAGTTTATATCTTGAAAAAAGAAGAAGGTGGACGTCATACTCCATTCCATAACAAATACAGACCGCAGTTTTATTTGAGAACTACAGATGTTACGGGTGAGATATTTTTAGAAGAAGGAAGAGAAATGGTAATGCCAGGGGACAACCTTACAATTACTGTTAAACTAATCAACCCTGTAGCAATGGATGCTGGGTTAAAATTCGCGATACGTGAAGGTGGTAGAACAGTAGGTGCTGGTCAGGTTACGAAGATTATTAAGTAATCAACTAAATAATTAAGGAGATGGTAGGAGTCTCATGACTCCTGCCAAATCTGCTTAACTACGGGTGTAGCTCAGTTGGTAGAGCAGTGGTCTCCAAAACCGAAGGTCGTGAGTTCGAATCTTACCACCCGTGCAATTAAACAAAAATAAAAATGGCAGGTTTTATTACATATATTGAAGAAGTGGTAGACGAGTTGAAAAATAAAACGTCTTGGCCAACATGGGCAGAATTGCAAAGTAGTTCTCTCATCGTTTTGGTAGCTACATTTATTACTGCAGCGATTATTTTTGGTATGGATTCAGGATTTAAAATCTTGATTTCTGATGGTGTGTATTCTTTCTTTAAATAAGTATTGGGAATGGCTGAGACAGCAAATGATATAACAAAAAAGTGGTACGTAGTAAGATCCATTAGTGGTAAGGAAAGAAAAACTAAGGATTTTATTGAATTAGAGATTAATAGAAATAAACTTTCTGCTTATGTGGATCAGATACTAATCCCTACGGAAAAAGTTTATCAAATACGCAATGGAAAAAAAATTAGTAAAGAAAAGAATTTTTTCCCAGGGTATATTCTTATTGAGGCGGCACTTGTAGGAGAGGTTCCTCATGTAATAAGAAATGTAACTAATGTAATTGGGTTTTTAGGTGCTGAAAAAAGAGGAGAGCCAATGCCTCTTCGTCAATCTGAAGTAAATAGAATTTTAGGTAAAGTTGATGAGCTCGCTGATACTGAAGAAGAAGTGAATATACCTTATATTGTTGGTGAAACTGTTAAGGTAATCAATGGTCCATTCAACAGCTTCTCCGGAACAATAGAAGAGATTAACAAAGAGAAAAAGAAATTAAAAGTGAGCGTAAAGATATTTGGACGTAAAACTCCGGTAGAGTTGGGCTATATGGAAGTCGAAAAAGAATAATTATTAATTAGGAGTTACGGTGTTTAAACGTAACGCATGAACTAAATCATTTACAATGGCAAAAGAAATTTCAGGACTTATAAAATTACAAATAAGAGGTGGTGCTGCAAACCCTTCTCCCCCAGTCGGTCCTGCACTTGGTGCAAAAGGGGTAAATATTATGGAATTCTGCAAGCAGTTTAACGGCAGAACGCAAGACAAAGCAGGTAAGGTATTACCAGTTGTTATCACTGTTTTTTCAGATAAGTCTTTTGAGTTTGTTATCAAAACTCCCCCTGCAGCTGTCCAAATTAAAGAAGCTATTAAGCTGAAATCAGGATCTGCTGAATCTAATCGTATTAAAGTTGGAAACATTACTTGGGATCAGATTAAGATTATTGCAGAAGACAAGATGCAAGATTTGAATGCTTTTACAGTATCTTCAGCAATGGAAATGGTTGCTGGTACTGCTAGAAGTATGGGTGTTAATGTAAAAGGCAAAAAGCCTGTAAGCTAAATCGGAGGACTTATCATGGGAATTTCAAAAGCAAGAAAATCAGTATTGGCTAAATACGATACAGAAAAATTACATACTGTAGCTGAAGCTACACAAGTAATTAAAGATATTACAACAACTAAATTTGATGCAACTGTAGATGTTGCGATTAAATTAGGTGTTGACCCAAGAAAAGCGAATCAAATGGTTCGTGGAATCTGTACTCTTCCTCACGGAACGGGTAAAAATGTGAAAGTATTGGTATTATGTACTCCAGATAAAGAAGCCGAAGCTAAAGAAGCTGGAGCAGATTATGTTGGATTAGACGAATACATCGAAAAAATAAAAGGTGGATGGACCGATGTCGATGTTATTATTACAATGCCTTCCGCAATGGGTAAAGTAGGAGCTCTAGGTCGCGTTTTGGGACCAAGAGGTTTGATGCCTAACCCGAAAACTGGAACAGTAACTATGGAAGTAGGAAAAGCTGTGAAGGATGTTAAAGGCGGAAAAATTGACTTTAAAGTTGATAAATATGGTATCATCCACTCAGTAATTGGAAAAGCATCTTTCGATGTCCAAAAGCTGACTGAAAACGCAAGTGAACTGTTACAAACCATAATTAAATTAAAACCTTCATCGGCGAAAGGTACATATGTGAGAAGTGTGTCTTTTTCTAGTACGATGAGTCCTAGTGTTAAAGTTGAACCTAAGTCTATTGAAGCTTAATCAGCCGAGGCATTATAAAATTTATAATTATGAATAAATTAGAAAAAAACGAATTCATCGATAGTTTAGCGGTAAAGCTAGCTGATGCAAAAACGTTCTATTTAACTGATATTGCTGCTCTTGACGCGGAAGCTTCATCTAAATTGAGAAGACTTTGTTTTAATAAACAAGTTAGCATGCAAGTTGTTAAAAATACATTGCTTAAAAAGGCAATGGAGCGTGTTGAAGGTAAAAATTATGAAGAATTGTTCGGTACTTTGAAAGGCAATACTTCTATTATGTTTACTGATGTAGCAAATGCACCAGCAAAACTTATCAAAGAGTTCAGAAAGAAAAATGATAAGCCATTGTTAAAAGGAGCCTTCGTTGAAGAATCTATTTACCTTGGTGAAGAAAACTTAGATACGTTAGCTAACCTGAAATCTAAAGAAGAGTTGATTGGCGATATCATTATGTTACTTCAATCACCAGCTAAAAATGTGATTTCTGGTCTACAATCAGGTGGAAATACATTGTCTGGCTTGGTGAAAACCTTATCAGAAAGATAAATTAATTTTAATAGTAAAAACACAATTTAATACTTATAAAAATGGCAGATTTAAAAAAGTTCGCTGAAGATTTAGTTAACCTTACAGTAAAAGAAGTTAACGAATTAGCTGAAATATTAAAAGACGAGCATGGTATTGAGCCTGCTGCAGCAGCGGTTGCAGTAGCAGGTCCTGGTGCTGGCGGTGACGCAGGTGCAGAAGAAGAAAAGTCAGAGTTTGATGTAATTCTTACTGCTGCAGGTGGTTCTAAACTAGCAGTTGTTAAATTAGTAAAAGAACTTACTGGTCTTGGACTTAAAGAAGCTAAGGGATTAGTTGACGGAGCTCCAAAAGCAGTAAAAGAAGGTATCGCTAAAGACGAAGCAGAGGCTTTGAAAAAGCAACTTGAAGAAGCAGGAGCTGAAGTTGAGCTTAAGTAAGCCCGCTTTAATACATTTATAGAAAAGGTTTAGACCCTATTTGGGTCTAAACCCTTTTTAGTTTACTAATAATTTTAATTTTCAACTTAATCTTCCAATAAATGGATACTAGCATTAAATCAGAAAGAATAAGTTTCACTTCAGTTAAAAACCCACTTGATTTTCCAGACTTTTTGGATATACAAGTAAAGTCTTTTCAGGACTTTTTCCAATTGGAAACAACCCCTGAAAATAGAGAAGACGAAGGGCTTTTTAAGGTATTTAGTGAGAATTTCCCAATTACCGATTCCAGAAACAACTTCGTATTAGAATTTCTTGATTATTTCGTAGACCCTCCTAGATATGGGATGGCAGAATGTATCGAGCGTGGTTTAACATATAGCGTTCCATTAAAGGCTAAGTTGAAGCTATATTGTACAGATCCTGAGCATGAAGATTTTGAAACAATTGTACAAGATGTTTATTTAGGGACTATCCCTTACATGACTCCAAAGGGTTCGTTTATTGTAAATGGCGCAGAGCGTGTTGTCGTATCACAATTACATCGTTCTCCTGGAGTATTTTTTGGGCAAAGCTTCCATGCCAATGGAACTAAGCTTTATTCAGCAAGAGTAATTCCTTTTAAAGGTTCTTGGATTGAATTTGCTACCGACATTAACGGTGTGATGTTTGCATACATCGACCGTAAAAAGAAATTACCTGTAACTGCCTTACTAAGAGCAATTGGTTACGAAAGTGATAAAGATATTCTTGAAATATTTGGTCTTGCTGATGAAATTAAAGTATCTAAAGCTGGAATTAAAAAAGTAGTAGGGAGAACACTTGCCGCAAGAGTTTTAAAATCATGGTTCGAAGATTTCGTTGATGAAGATACTGGTGAAGTTGTGTCTATCGAAAGAAATGAAGTTATCGTAGATCGTGAAACTGTTATTGAAAAAGAACACGTAGACTTAATTGCTGATTCTGGTTCTAAAACAATTCTTCTTCATAAAGAAGATGTTAACACTGGAGATTACTCAATTATTTACAATACACTTCAAAAAGACCCTTCGAATTCCGAGATTGAAGCGGTAGAGCATATCTATAGAGTTCTTCGTAACGCGGAGCCACCAGACATAGAAACAGCACGTGGTATCATCGATAAATTATTCTTCTCTGATAAGAGATATGATTTGGGAGAAGTTGGTCGTTTTAGAATCAACAAGAAATTAAAATTGAATATTGATATCGAAATTAGAATTCTTACAAAAGAAGATATCATTTGTATTATCAAGTATCTAATCGAGTTAGTAAACTCCAAGACAGATGTTGATGATATTGATCACTTAAGTAATAGACGTGTTAGAACTGTTGGTGAGCAATTATATAATCAGTTTGGTGTAGGTCTTTCAAGAATGGCGAGAACTATTCGCGAGAGGATGAACGTTAGAGATAACGAGGTGTTTACACCAATCGATTTAATTAATGCAAAAACTTTATCTGCGGTAATTAATTCTTTCTTCGGAACAAATCAATTATCACAGTTTATGGATCAAACAAATCCACTTTCTGAGGTAACTCACAAACGTAGATTGTCAGCTCTAGGGCCTGGCGGTTTATCAAGAGAAAGAGCTGGTTTCGAGGTGCGTGATGTCCACTATACGCATTACGGCCGTCTCTGTACTATTGAAACGCCTGAAGGTCCAAATATTGGATTGATTTCTTCACTTTGTGTTTTCGCAAAAGTGAACAAATTAGGCTTTATTGAAACCCCTTATCGTAAGGTAAGTGGGGGTAAGGTAAACTTAAAGAATAATGATATAATTTACTTAAGTGCAGAAGAAGAAAATGAGCAAACGATTGCTCAGGCTAATGCACCTATAAGTGATTCAGGAGATTTTGCAAAAGAAAAGATTAAAGCTAGGTTCGAAGGTGACTTTCCTATTACTGGTCCGGAGGATGTTACGTTAATGGATGTTGCACCGAATCAAATTGCTTCAATTGCAGCTTCTTTAATACCTTTCCTTGAGCATGATGATGCAAACAGAGCCCTTATGGGATCAAACATGCAGCGTCAAGCGACACCATTAATGAGGGCAGAATCTCCAGTTGTTGGAACAGGTCTTGAAGGTCCAGTTGCGAGAGATTCTCGAGTATTAATTAATGCTGAAGGCACAGGAGTTATTCATTATGTTGATGCTAACGAAATTATTGTTAAGTATAACAGAAGTGAAGATGATAAATTAGTGAGCTTCGGTGATGATTTTATATCTTATCCATTAACTAAATTCTCGAAAACTAACCAGAATACATGCATAAACTTACGCCCTATTGTTAAAAAAGGTGAGAAAGTTACCAATGGTCAGGTACTTAGTGAAGGTTATGCTACACAAGGCGGAGAGTTAGCTTTAGGCAGAAACCTGAAAGTGGCATTCATGCCGTGGAACGGTTACAATTTTGAGGATGCTATTGTAATTTCTGAAGATGTTGTAAGAAATGATATCTTTACTTCTCTTCATATTACAGAACATACTCTTGAGGTTAGAGATACTAAACGAGGAATTGAAGAGTTAACAGCTGATATTCCAAACGTAAGTGAGGAAGCAACAAAAAATCTCGATGAAAACGGATTAATTAGAGTTGGAACTGAAGTTAAACCTGGTGATATTCTAATTGGTAAAATTACTCCTAAAGGAGAAACTGATCCAACTCCAGAAGAGAAATTATTGCGGGCTATTTTCGGTGACAAAGCTGGAGATGTTAAAGATGCTTCTCTTAAAGTATCACCGTCAGGAAGTGGTTTTGTTGTGCATAAGAAATTATTTTCTAGAGCAATTAAGGATAGAAAAACTAGAACTGCTGAAAAAGTTGTTTTAGAAAAACTTGATGAAGATCACGATAAGGAAAAAGCGGCTTTAAAGACTGCTATGGTTGAAAAACTATATGCTGTAGTTAATGGAAAAACTTCTCAAGGTGTTAAAAATAATTTTAAGGAAGTTCTTATTAAAAAGGGAACGAAGTTCACTCAAAAAGCTCTTCAATCTGTTGATTATACAGTAATCAACCCATACAAATGGACAACAGATGATAAGAGTAATGGTTTGATCAAACAAATTATTCATAATTTCCACGTTAAATTGAACGATTATATCGGAATCTACAAACGTGAGAAGTTTGCTATTATGGTTGGTGATGAGTTGCCAATTGGTATTGTGAAGCTGGCTAAAATTTACCTCGCTCAAAAACGTAAGTTAAAAGTGGGTGATAAAATGGCAGGTCGTCATGGTAATAAGGGTATTGTTTCTAAAATTGTTAGAAGAGAAGATATGCCCTTCTTAGAAGATGGATCTACTGTAGATATAGTTCTTAATCCGCTTGGCGTGCCATCTAGGATGAACCTTGGTCAGATCTATGAAACTGTTTTAGGCTGGGCTGGTATTGAGCTGGGTGTGAAGTTCGCTACTCCAATTTTTGATGGAGCTTCGGTTTCTGAAATTGAAGGATGGGTTGAAAAATCAGGAATTCCAACTTTCGGAAGAACACAGCTTGCAGACGGAGGAACGGGTGATAAGTTTGATCAGCCAGCAACAGTAGGTGTAATTTACATGCTTAAACTACATCACTTAGTTGATGATAAAATGCATGCAAGATCTATAGGGCCGTACTCATTAATTACACAGCAACCTCTTGGTGGTAAAGCACAATTTGGTGGACAGCGTTTTGGTGAGATGGAAGTATGGGCACTTGAGGCATTCGGTGCTGCAAACATTCTTCAAGAAATACTAACTGTTAAGTCAGATGATGTTGTTGGACGAGCCAAGGCTTATGAGGCTATCGTAAAAGGTGAGCCAATGCCAAAACCTGGTATTCCAGAATCATTCAACGTACTTCTTCACGAATTACGTGGATTAGGACTTAGCATTAGTTTAGATTAATTAATAGATTTTAACGATTTCAAAAGATAAAACATGGCTTATAGAAAAGATAATAAACCAAGTAGTGATTTCAATAAAATTACTATTAGTCTGGCTTCACCAGAACAGATATTAGAACAGTCAAGTGGTGAAGTTCTTAAACCAGAAACGATTAACTACAGAACATATAAACCAGAGAGAGATGGTTTGTTTTGTGAGAGAATTTTTGGTCCTGTTAAGGATTGGGAATGCCATTGTGGTAAATACAAGAGAATTCGATATAAAGGGATTATTTGTGACCGGTGTGGTGTCGAAGTAACAGAGAAGAAAGTTCGTAGAGAGAGAATGGGGCATATCGCGTTGGTTGTTCCTGTGGCGCATATTTGGTACTTTAAATCGCTACCAAATAAAATTGGTTACTTAATGGGGTTACCTAGTAAGAAACTAGATGCTATCATTTATTATGAGAAGTATGTAGTTATTCAAGCAGGTAATGCTGTTAATAACGAAGGCGAACCTTTGCAATATTTAGATTTTTTGTCAGAAGAGGAATATTTAGATGCTTTAGATAGGCTTCCAAAAGAAAATCAATATCTTGATGATAGCGATCCAAATAAGTTTATTTCAGGAATGGGTGCAGAAGCTTTGAAACTGCTTTTATCTCGACTTGACTTAGATACTATGTCATATGAGTTGCGTCGTAAGGCCGACACAGAAACATCTCAACAAAGAAAAGCTGAAGCGCTAAAAAGACTTCAAGTTGTTGAATCTTTTAGAGAGGCGAATCTTAGAATTGTAAATAAGCCTGAGTGGATGATTGTGCAGGTCGTTCCGGTTATACCGCCAGAATTAAGACCATTAGTTCCACTTGATGGTGGTCGTTTTGCAACGTCTGATTTGAATGACTTATACAGAAGAGTTATTATTAGAAATAATCGCCTGAAAAGATTGATTGAGATAAAAGCTCCTGAAGTTATCCTCAGAAACGAGAAACGCATGCTCCAAGAAGCTGTTGATTCTTTATTTGATAATTCTAGAAAATCAAGTGCTGTAAAAACAGAATCCAATAGAGCGTTAAAATCTCTTTCCGATTCATTAAAGGGTAAGCAAGGACGTTTTCGTCAAAACTTGCTTGGAAAACGTGTTGATTATTCGGGACGTTCTGTAATCGTTGTTGGCCCGAACCTTAAATTACACGAATGTGGAATTCCGAAAGGAATGGCTGCCGAATTGTTTAAACCTTTCATTATTCGTAAGATGATTGAAAGAGGGGTTGTTAAAACGGTTAAATCCGCAAAGAAAATCGTTGACAAGAAGGAACCAATTGTGTGGGATATCTTAGAGAATGTATTAAAAGGTCATCCAATTCTTTTAAACAGAGCTCCAACTCTCCACAGGTTAGGTATTCAAGCTTTTCAACCAAAACTAATTGAAGGAAAAGCGATACAGTTGCACCCATTGGTATGTTCTGCATTTAATGCGGATTTCGATGGTGATCAGATGGCTGTTCACTTGCCATTAGGACCTGCTGCAGTTCTTGAAGCTCAATTATTGATGTTGGCTTCTCATAATATTCTTAATCCTGCGAATGGTGCTCCAATTGCGGTGCCATCTCAGGATATGGTTTTGGGATTGTATTACATGACTAAATCACGGGTTAGTGAAAAAGGAAATAAGATAAAAGGTCAAGGTATGACTTTCTATTCTGATGAAGAAGTTGTAATCGCAAAGAATGATGGTAAACTTGATCTTCATGCTAACATTAAGATTAAGGCAAAAAGAATGAATGCTAATGGTGAGTTAGTAACTGAAATTGTTGACACCACAGCTGGTAGAGTTCTATTTAATCAAATTGTACCTGAGTCCGTTGGTTTTATTAATGAAATCTTGACTAAGAAATCTCTTAGAGATATCATTGGAGAAGTTGTAAAAATTGTTGGACTCGCTGGAGCTGCTGATTTCTTGGATGAAATGAAAACTATGGGATATTATTATGCATTTAAAGGAGGTTTATCTTTCAATATTGCTGATATTATTATCCCACCAGAAAAAGAGATTTTATTGGGAGATGCTCAAATTCAAGTTGATGAGGTAATGTCTAATTACAACATGGGACTTATTACGAATAATGAGCGTTACAATCAAATTATTGATATTTGGACGCATGCTAATTCTAAATTGACTCATACATTAATGGATCGATTAAAGAATGATAACCAAGGATTCAACTCAATATACATGATGTATGACTCTGGTGCAAGGGGCTCTAAAGAGCAAATCCGTCAGCTATCAGGGATGAGGGGTCTTATGGCTAAACCGAAAAAGTCTGGAGCTCAAGGCGGTTCAATTATTGAAAATCCAATTCTTTCTAACTTTAAAGAAGGTCTTTCAATTCTAGAATACTTTATTTCTACTCACGGTGCTCGTAAAGGGCTTGCGGATACTGCTCTTAAAACGGCAGATGCGGGTTATTTAACTAGACGTTTGGTTGATGTATCGCAAGATGTAATTATCAATGCAGAGGATTGTGGCACATTAAGAGGCTTAACGGCATCTCCGTTGAAGAAAAACGAAGATATCGTAGAGTCTTTATATGACAGAATTCTTGGTAGAACTGTTGTTCATGATACATATCACCCAGAAAGTGGAGAGCTTATTGTTGAATCAGGTGGTGAAATTTCTGAAGTAGTTGCTGCAGCTATTGAAGCATGCGGTATGGAGGAAATTGAAATTCGTTCAGTTCTTACTTGCGAGTTAAAAAGAGGAGTTTGTACTAAATGTTACGGGCGTAGTCTTTCATCGGGTAAAATGGTTCAAAGAGGTGAAGCTGTAGGTGTAATTGCCGCTCAGTCTATAGGTGAACCGGGTACTCAGTTAACGTTACGTACTTTCCACGTTGGAGGTACTGCATCTAACATAGCTGCGGAATCTAAAATTATTGTTAATGCTGCTGGAACGGTTGAAATTGACGATTTAAAAACGGTTGAAAGAACAGATTCCAATGGTGACAAACACAAGATCGTTATAGGTCGATCTGCTGAACTTCGAGTTATAGATAAAAATGCCGGTGTTGTTTTAATGACAGGTAACGTACCATATGGTTCAGAGGTATTTACTAAGAATGGAGCTAAAGTCAAGAAAGGTGATGTTCTTTGTGAGTGGGATCCATATAATGCTGTAATTGTTGCAGATATAGATGGTGCTGTGGATTTCGAATTTATTGAAGAAGGACTTACTTATCGTGAAGAATCGGATGAACAAACTGGCTTTACCGAAAAAGTAATTATTGATTCTAGAGATAAGAAAAAGAATCCGTCTATTAAGTTATTGAATAAGAAAGAAGAAATTCGTTCATTTAGTATACCAGTGGGTGCTCACATTTCGGTTAATGAAGGAGACAAAGTTAAACCTGGGGACATCTTAGTTAAAATACCTAGATCTGCGGGTGGAACAAGTGATATTACAGGTGGTTTACCAAGGGTAACGGAGCTTTTTGAAGCGCGTAACCCGTCTAACCCGGCTGTAGTAACAGCTGTTGACGGTATAGTTTCTTATGGTAAAATTAAACGAGGAAACAGGGAAGTTATTATTGAAGCTAGAACTGGCGAAATCAAAAAGTACTTAGTTAAGTTATCTAAACACATCTTAGTTCAGGAAAACGATTTTGTTAAGGCTGGTGATGCTTTATCTGAGGGAGCAATTACTCCATCTGACATTCTTGCAATTAAAGGACCTACTAAGGTGCAAGAATATATTGTGAATGAAATTCAGGAGGTATATCGTTTACAAGGTGTGAAAATTAATGATAAGCATTTTGAAGTTGTCGTTAGACAAATGATGAGAAAAGTAACTATAGAAGATGCTGGAGATTCTAAATTTTTAGAAAAACAAATCGTTAATAAACGCGATTTCATGGACGAGAATGATAGAATATTCGGCATGAAAGTAGTTGAAGACGGTGGTGACTCGGAAACATTGAAAGCTGGTCAGATTATTTCTGCACGTAAACTTAGAGATGAAAACTCCATGTTGAAGCGCAAAGATATGAAATTGGTAGAGGCAAGAGATGCAGTGCCTACGACTTCAAACTCAATACTTCAAGGTATTACAAGAGCGTCTCTTCAAACAGATAGCTTTATATCTGCGGCATCTTTTCAGGAAACGACTAAAGTATTGAACGAAGCTGCTGTAAAAGGTAAAGAAGACACATTACTTGGTTTGAAAGAGAATGTTATCGTTGGTCATTTAATACCTGCAGGAACTGGCTTGAGAGAATATGAGAAGATTGTAGTTGGCTCTAAAGAAGAGTATGAGGCGTTAAAAAAATCGGTTGATGAAACTGTTCAGATCGAAATAGAATCTTAAAACTATATTAAAGCCCCCTTGTGCAAACAAGGGGCTTTTTGTTTATAAACATTTCGTTCCTTTTAAACCAAAAATAAAAAACCAAAAACTAACATGGCAGACGAGAATCAAGAATTAAAACCAGGTCAAATAAACATTGAACTAACTGAGGAAATCGCAGAGGGTACTTATTCTAATCTTGCGATTATTACTCATTCTAACTCGGAATTTGTCATCGATTTTGTTAGAGTAATGCCTGGAACACCGAAAGCAAAGGTTAAGTCTAGGGTGCTTCTTACTCCTCAGCACGCTAAGCGTTTAATGAAAGCATTACAAGACAATGTGGTAAAGTTTGAGCAACTACATGGTCAAATCAAAGATATTGAGCCTGTTGCAGGAAATGCAATTCCAATGAATTTCGGTGGTCCTACAGGTATGGCATAACTGCTTGTTAGGAAATAGTGGCCGCGATGCCCGCAAAATTAGAATTGCTTAGAATTAGATACAGTATAAAGCCTCCAATTTCTTTATTTATTTTGCGGAGGTAAGATGATTATTGTTGTCTCTTAAGACAGCAACTAATAAGGCAATAATTCCCTAAGCGCTGCAGGGTTTGTTACTATTAGGGTAATCTACATTTTTTCATTTAGTTAATTATTGGTATTATGTATTTCAGGATAAGTTTTTTAACATCCTAGGAATAATATTAACGGGGGCCATATAATCTACATGCTAGTGCTCTTGCAACTATTCTAATGCCCGATCATTAAAGATGATGTAACCAAAGTGGAATAAGAAACTAATTGGTAATTCATTGTTAATTCCATTTTTCGGTATTTGATCAGTAGAGGGGAGGTTGTGATAATAATTAACGTTGATAGCTGCCGGCCCAATTGGAGTATTATAAACTAATGCAGCGGTTACGATTGAGTATCTCGATGCGAATTCGTTTCCAAGCTTAACTGAGCCATCCAGTGACTTTTCAAGTTCGCGATAAGGTTGGTAAATATATCCTGCCACTCTGAGTTCCAAGTTTTCTCGAAAGTTGTAAAGAAATCTATGCCCTATTGCAGCATAATTATAGGCCCTGAAATTTTCTAAAAATAATGTTTTGCTTTCTGGGTTGGGCTGGAACGCAGGGGCCCTTAGGAGACTAGACGTATAATTGTTAAAAAGCTTTTGCGAGGAATACACACCTTCTGCGAAAAGTCCTAATCTTAGATTTCCTTTCTCTTTGTAATAGCTTTCATAGGTAAGTTTTACCATCAGCCATTCATGCAGTTTTGTGTAATTTCTATTTTCGTTAGAAGTTGAACCAGGAGTTTCGTATTCTTCGCCTTCAACACCTCGTATAGTCAATATAGTTTTGGTGCCTTTACTAGCATATTGCTTGCGATTCAAACTGCCACTTTCCATAATTACGAAAGCCGTGTTAAAATCAAACTCCGTTCTGTCTGTCGTGTCGGTTTGCAAGAATGTTCTTGTTTGGTAATATTGATCAATTAAATACCCTGAAGAGATACCTCCCATTATCTTACCGTTGTTACTTAATGGTAGACCAATGTTAATATTCCAAAAATTTTCTGTTTGCTTTAAAAAAGATGGTTTTACATCTTCAAAAAATAAGCTGCTACTCGAAAAATAATCCCAACTATTATAGGTGTACACGGACTCCATATACACTGGAATTTTCATCGGAATGTCCCATTTTAACCTACCTTGTCCTGAGCTGTAGAGCTTTCCGAAATACGTGTTGCCGCTCAATGATAAGGCTGTTCCTCCAAGGTAATTATATTGTAAGCCAATGAAGGCAGTGTTAATTGGCCTAGACGAAAAATTACCACCAAAATTGACAATAATGTCTTTTTCCTTTTTCACCTCTAAGTTAAGATCATAAAACCCTGTCATAGGTTCGTATATAGCTGTAGGGTATATGTAGTTGATTTTGTCGTCATTAAAAATCTTAAAGTAGTAAGGCTTAACATCTGTTATCGTAGGCGGAAATTTTTGGTTTACCCTTAAGGATCTTCTCACATACCTTGCTTGACGAATGGTTACGCCCTCAATGTTAATATGGTCAAATATTATTGCGGGTTGTTTTTTTGCAAATACTTCTCTTTTTGCTGTGATATTTTCTTTTGTTATCCGGCGGGTAATTTCTGCTTTTATTTCGTCAATTTTTGCAAGCGTACTTTGATAACCGAGTTCAATTAACTCTTCAGCTCTACTAAATTCAAACGTGCCTGCATTAGTTTGGGGCTCGATAATTACCCCTTTTTCGCACAGAATAGAATAATCAGTTTGGGTTACTAGCATTGCTTTTATTTGAGAGAGAACATCTTCTTCATCTGGCGGAGCGAAGTTGTAGGATACGTTGCAGCCAATTACCACATCAGGTTTAAAGTCGTCTCGCATGATATCGGAAGGAAAATTATTGTACAACCCACCATCAAATAGAATTTTTCCTTGAATTTTGATGGGCCTTAGATAGAAAGGATAAGACATTGATGCCCTTACGGCTTGGCTCAAGTGTCCATCTCGAAATATAACGGATTCTTTGTTTTGAATGTCAGAGGCCACGCACCTAAAAGGAATAAACAAACTGTCGAAATTATAGCTCGCTGCTGCTGCTGGTCCGGATAATAATTCCATGAGCTCAAAATCTGTTGCAATTGGTGAAATCACACTTGTTGGAAGTGAGGTTGACAAAATTGTATCCGGGGAAAATTTTAGTTTAACCCACGAAGCATCCTTAGGATCCTCCTTAAAGTAGAAGTTATATATATCATCATATTCACCTTTAGACATGTTGATAAACTTTTCAGAGGTAACCATAGCTTCAATTTCTTCTATTGAATATCCAGAAGCATACATGCTACCAATTAATGCACCCATAGAGGTACCTGTGATGTAGTCTATCGGAATTTCGTTTTCTTCGAGGGCCTTAATTACGCCAACATGAGCTATGCCACTTGCAGCTCCGCCACTTAACACCAACCCAACTTTTTGTGCTTGGGACGGTTGTGAAGCAAAAAGTACTCCGATAACAAGTAGGATATATAAAAATTCTATTTTCACAATAAAAAGTACTATACGTAAGAAGAAAATAAAGGTTGAAGATTATATTTTATACAAAAGTTTTAGAAAATATGCTGGTGCAAGCAGCAACCGAGATCCGTACCAAGAAAACAATTCTCCGTTAACTAATATAATTAAAGTATTTGGAAGTAATTCTTGAAGCTCATCGATGTGTTTTTCTTTAAATGGATAAGGTTCTGAAGATAGAAATATTATTTCGGGATTAAGAAGTTTGATTTCTTCATTGGTTAGCTGAGGATACCTTGTCTTTGCCAAGCAGTTTATTAGTCCACATGCCAATAGCATATTGTTGATAAACGTGTTTTTTCCTACTGCTATGTATGGATTTTTCCAAATAAGATATAGTACGTTTTTAGATGAGTTTAATGGAGTTAATGTAGAAAATTCTTGTTGAATATTTGAAACAATGACAGCGGACTTAGCTGTAGAATTAGTTATTTCACCAATTGAATTTATCATGGAACATGATTCTTCTAGGTCAGAAATGTCACTCATCCAAACAGGATATTTCTTCATTAGATTCGTTACTTGACTCTCGTTATTTTCCTCTTTATTACCAATAATTAGATCCGGGTTGAGCTCGTTAATTTTTTCGAAATTAAGTTGTTTGGTTCCTCCAATTTTGGTTTTAGACCTGTGCCAGCTTTCCGGATGAATGCAGAATTTGGTTATTCCAATTACGCGACTTCCTAAGCCCAAATCGAATAGTAATTCTGTTTGAGATGGAACAAGAGAAATAATTCTTTCGGGGAAATTTGGAATGATAACATTCCTTCCCATTTGATCTTTCAACTTTAATGTTTTGGGTTTCGCCTAATTAGGCAATCGCTCTAATAACGTCTTGCCGCGTAATTATGTGGTGTTTATTGTCCCCGTAGTTAACAATTACAGCCTGAACATCATTTGTAAAAACTTTAGATATGTCCTGTATAGAGGTTAATCCATTTACCTCAGGAAATGCTGTTTCCATGATGTTTTTTACGGGTAATTCCTTTATTTCAGGGTTTTCACAAAGTTTAGCGAAAAGATTGTTGTCCGTTAGGGCTCCAACAAATTTATTGTCCTCAACCACTGGGATTTGAGAAATTCCATATTGATTCATTAACAAGATAGCCTGTGAAACCGGATCTGCCGATGAAACTTGAACCAAGTGTTTACCTTGGTGATCTTTTATTAGGTCTATTGCAGAAGTTTTTTCTTCATCTAAAAACCCTCTTTCGCGCATCCAATCGTCATTAAACATTTTTCCCACATATCTACTACCATGATCGTGAAACAAAACGACCACTACATCGCCTTTGGTTAATTCGCCTTTTAATTGTAGAATTCCTTTAATGGCCGATCCAGCCGAGTTTCCAACAAAAACACCTTCTTCTTTAGCTAGCTTTCTTTGGTATATGGCTGCGTCTTTATCCGTCACTTTCTCGAACTTATCTATTATACTAAAATCAACATTTTTAGGTAGAATATCTTCACCTATGCCCTCTGTGATGTATGGATAGATTTCGTTTTCGTCAAAAATACCCGTTTCATGATATTTTTTGAACACAGACCCGTATGTGTCAATTCCCCAAATTTTGATGTTTGGATTATTCTCTTTTAGGTATTTGCCTACTCCAGAGATTGTGCCTCCAGTTCCCACACCAACAACAAAATGTGTGATTTTTCCTTCTGTTTGTTCCCAAATTTCGGGTCCTGTTTGAAGATAATGAGCCTTTGCATTAGAAGGATTGTCGTACTGATTAACATACCATGAATTGGGAGTAGATTCTGCTAAACTTTTCGATACAGAATAGTAAGATCTTGGATCATCTGGAGGAACATTCGTTGGACAAACATGAACAACAGCCCCTACTGCTCTTAGTATATCCATTTTTTCTTTACTCTGTTTATCGCTAAGTACACAAATTAATTTGTAACCTTTCATAATACACGCCAGAGCCAATCCCATACCGGTATTTCCAGAAGTTCCTTCAATAACGGTACCTCCAGGTTTTAACCTGCCATCAGCTTCAGCATCTTCTATCATTTGAACCGCCATTCTGTCTTTTACAGAATTACCAGGATTTGTGGTTTCAATTTTAGCAAGAACTAGTGCATCAACTTCTTCACATATTTTATTAATTCTTACAAGAGGGGTATTTCCTATAGTTTCTAGTATGTTATTATAGTATTTCATTACGGGTTATTTGAGTGGCGAAAGTACCAAAAACTAGTTAAATTGTATTGATTTAACGGGAGATATCTTGGCAACAAAATATGATGGAATCAACAGCATAAACAAACACAGACCGAACGTTCCAAAATTGATAATTAGCGTGTCCAAAATATCAATTTTAATAGGAACGCAATTAATATAATAAGATTCTTGCGGGAGCTTAATTACTTGAAAATTAAGCTGACCTAGGCATAAGCCTAATCCCAATATGTTTCCAAAAAAAAGTCCTTTACCAACCAAATACGCAGCATTATATAGGAAAATTTTTCTAACACTTTGGTTTTCTGCACCTAAAGCTTTTAGCATGCCAATCATATTGGTTCTTTCAAGAATCAATATTAATAGAGCCGAAATCATATTAATTCCAGCGACCATAATCATTAAAATAAGAATAATGTACACATTTTTGTCTAATAGATCTAACCAGCTAAATATTTCTTGGTTACGTTCAGTAATTTTTGAAGTCCGAAATTCATATCCAATATGATTAAAGATAATTTCGTCCATATTATCAAGTTCAGAATAATTGTCAAGAATGATTTCGAAGCCACTTATTTGTTTTTCAGTCCAATTGTTTAATTTTTGAATGTGCTGAATATCAACAAGAATAATCGAATTGTCAAATTTCTCCATTCCTGACTCGTAGATGCCGTTAACAAAAAATCTGCGCGCGCGCGGAGGGTCTTGAACAAAATGTGCAGTTGCTTTGTCGCCAACTCTTAATTTTAATTTTTGAGCAATTGTTTTAGAAATAATTATTCCGTTTGATTTACTAGAATCGGAAAGTTGGAGAGCACCTCCCTCTATCATTTTTTGTTTAAAGAATGTCCAGTCAAAATCCTTACCAATTCCTTTTAATACAACTCCTTGGATATCATCCTGAGTTTTTAGGATTCCCGCTTTAGTGGCATAATATTGGATATGCTTAACGCCTTTAACCGTATCGATATATGGATAAAATTTTTGCTGTTTACCAATTGGACTTGACTCAACAGTGTTTATAATGTCGTAACTAGTGATTTGAATATGCGATCCAAAGCCTATTACCTTGTTTTTAATCTGATTTTGAAATCCCGTAACAATGGCTAAAGAAATTATCATCACTGCAATACCTATAGAAATACTTGCTGTGGCAATATTAATTATTGGCCGTGTTCCTTTAGAATTAGGGTTTTTGGCCCTAATTATTTTTCTTGCTATAAAAAGTTCAAAGTTCAATAGTTGGCTATTTGAATAACAGCGTTAAATTTGGAGTATTAATGAATAAATGTAAAAGATATTTTCGATTTACTTTCGCTGAAACAATTTTGGGTAAAGCTATCAAAATAATTGCTGTTATTATTTTACTCAGCTCACAGGTTCTGGGACAGGAGGTTGGGCGAATTCTTTATGATAGAGATGTATTAACCGGTGCAGAACAAACATACGTTTATTTGCCATTGCTAGAAGGAAAAAATGTTGGAGTTGTTGCGAACCAAACGTCAATGATTGATAATACACATATAGTAGACTCACTACTTTCATTAGGAGTTAATATTGTTACTGTGTTTTCTCCAGAGCATGGTTTTCGAGGTAAAGCTGACGCGGGGGAAGTGGTGAAAGATGGTATAGATGTAAAAACAGGGCTTCCATTGGTTTCGCTTTATGGAGGAAATAAAAAACCAAAGTTTACTGATTTAAAAGGGCTTGATATTATAGTTTTTGATATTCAGGATGTTGGTGCCAGATTCTATACTTACATTTCTACAATGAGCTATGTGATGGAGGCTTGTGCAGAAAACGTAACTGATTTTTTAGTTTTAGATAGGCCTAATCCTAATGGATTTTATGTGGATGGTCCGGTTTTAGAGAAGAAACATAAATCCTTTGTGGGATTACATGAGATACCTGTTATTCATGGGATGACAATTGCTGAATACGCAATTATGGTAAATGAAGAAGGGTGGTTAAAAAACGGAGTACGCTGTGCCTTAGAGTACGTAAAATGCGAAAATTATACACATAGAGATTACTATCAGTTACCTGTGAAACCTTCACCGAACCTGCCTAATATGACTTCAATTTATTTGTATCCATCCCTTTGTTTTTTCGAGGGAACCAAAGTCAGTGTTGGTAGAGGGACAGAGATGCCATTTCAAATTTATGGCCACCCAAAATTACCTGTAGGCGATTATAGGTTTGTTCCTACAAGTTATGAAGGTGCAAAAAATCCAAAACTAAAAGGAGAAACATGCTATGGAGAGGATTTGTCGAAAAATGGAATAGATTACATGAAAACTGTTAGAGAATTGCATTTGAAATGGATTTTAGACGCCTATGATCAGTATCCTGAAAAGGAGTCTTTTTTTTTGGAGAATGCTTTTTTTAATTTGTTAGCTGGTAACAATGTTTTAATGGAGCAAATAGTTACCAGTACTAGCCTTGAACAAATAAAATTGAGCTGGGAGCCAAGGCTTACTGAGTTTAAGAAAATGAGAACTAAATACATTCTTTATGAAGACTTTGAGTGATTTCATGAAGACATGTTTATCTTTGCTGAATAAAAAGTTTAGCTTATGCGTACATTGTATTTAATATTAATAGCAGGTTTGGTTGGGTGTGGCGCTCAAGAACAACCTAAGTTAGAAGAGACGAGTATAGAGGAAACAGAAAGTGTTACTAAAAATTCATACATGTCGTACGGGAGTAAAATTAAAGCTGATGGGGCATTGAAAATTGAAGAGCTTAGTGTTAAAATGCAAGACAAAGATACGTTGCTAATTAAGCTAGAAGCGGTAATAAATGAAACTTGTTCAAAAAAAGGCTGCTGGATGACTGTTGATGTAGGAAGTGAAAACGATATGATGGTTAGGTTTGCTGATTATGGATTTTTTGTTCCAACAGATGGCCAACAAGGAAAAACTGCAATTTTTGAGGGGAAAGCTTTTCGCGATACAGTTGACGTTGAAACACTAAGACACTATGCTGAAGACGCTGGTAAATCTCAAGAAGAAATCGACCAGATAACTGAATCAGAAATTGCTATCGCTTTTGTAGCTGATGGTGTTATTATTAAAGAATAGTGAGGAAAAAGCAATATTTATTCATAGCTTTCTTTTCAGCAAGTGCAATGATGGCTTGCAATTCTAATGTACCTAAATCAAATGAAGGTAATTTACAGATAAACCAAGTACCGGCGAACGTAGACAGTGAAATGACAGTTCTTATGCGCGAGATGTATTATAACTTTGAAATTATTAAGGATAGTATTGTTGCAGGTAAAACTGTCGATAGAATCTTGTTTAATGATGTGCGTAGAACTCATTGGGCTTCGCCAACTGACTCAACCATTATGGGGCCTGCTTTTGAGGGAATGACTGTTGATTTTTTAGATAAAGTTGATTCGCTTTTGTTGGAAGAGGTAAACAAGGAAATGTATTTCAATTTGACAGTACAAGCCTGTCTTAATTGTCACCAAGAATTTTGTCCAGGACCAATGGGGAAAATAACGAAACTTCTTATTAAACCTAAACGGTAAAAGTAATAGTGTTTTCAACTGTTTCTTTATAGCTTTTAAGCCCTTCTTTTAAGCATTGTACTGCATTTTTAAGAGATTTCAAGTTTAGTACATATGCTAGCCTTACTTCATTCTTTCCTTTGTTTGGGTCAGAGTAAAAGCCATTTGCTGGCGCCATCATTACTGTTTCACCATTGTAATTAAACTCTTCCAACATCCATTGGCAGAATTTTTCCGCATTAGCAATAGGAAAAGATGCAATAACGTAAAAAGCTCCACTTGGTTTCGGACATATTACTCCCTCAATGTCGTTAAGGCCATCTACTAGCGTGTTTCTTCGTTCTACGTATTCAGTAATTACTCCATCAAAGTAGGATCTCGGAGTGTCTAAAGCTGCTTCACTTGCAACTTGGCCAAATGTAGGGGGGCTAAGTCTCGCTTGAGCAAACTTTAGTATGGTAGTCATTACTTCTGTGTTTTTACTTATTACAGCTCCAATTCTTGCACCGCACATACTGTAGCGTTTTGATACAGAATCTATTAAAACTACATTTTGCTCTATTCCTTCTAAATTCATTACGGAGAAATGTTCTTTGCCATCGTAGCAGAACTCACGATAAACTTCGTCAGCGAAAAGAAACAAATCATGCTTTTTAACAATATCTCTAAGTGTTTCTAGCTCTTCTTTTGAATATAAGTATCCTGTTGGGTTGCCTGGATTGCAAATGAGAATACCTTTTGTTTTGGGTGTAATTTTTTTTTCGAATTCTTCAATTGGAGGGAGTGCAAAACCCGTATCTATTGTGGCAGTAACTGGCACAACGGAAACATTAGAAGCAATAGAGAATCCGTTATAATTGGCATAAAATGGTTCGGGAATAATCAATTCATCCCCATCATTGAAGCACGCCATAAATCCAAATAGAAGCGCTTCTGATCCTCCTGTTGTAATAATAATATCAGAAGAATTTACATTTATGCCAACTTTTTTATAGTAATTACGCAACTTGTTTCGGTACGATTCAAAACCCGCAGAATGACTATACTCAACTACATTGTCTTTAAAGTTTTTAATAGCATCTAATGCAATTTTCGGTGTTTCAATATCTGGCTGACCAATGTTTAAATGATGAACGTGGTTTCCATTCTTTTTTGCCTGCTCAGCATAAGGAACTAATTTTCTTATTGGAGATTCAGGCATTTGAAGCCCTTTTTTAGATATTGATGGCATAATGATATTATTTCGGTGTGCGAATATACAAAATGAAGAAATTATTTTTCAGATTTATGATCTACCATCCCTTTAAACCTAATTTTGGTAGGAGAATTTTCGGCATTTGAATAAACCAATAATATTCTGTCTTGATATCCAATTTTGTGATTAGTATCGAAAGTGACACGTATAGTGTCTTTTTCCTTTGTTGCTATTGGTTGTACTGGGAACACATATTTTGTACAAGAGCAAGACACTTCTATGTTTTTGACTATTAAAGGTTGATTACCATTATTAGAAAAAACATAGTCAAATTCAATCAAATCTCCTGGTTTTGTTTTACCAAAGTTTTGCGTTTTTTGTTCAAATTTTATTTTGGCTTGCGAATGACAGATTAAACTAGAGAGTATAAAAAAAGCTCCAACGATTAATCGTTGGAGCTTTATAGTTTCGTAAAAAACCATGTAGCTTATTTCTCAATTGGTGCACCAACTGGCGCTTCTTTAACAGGCATCGTTTCTTCCTTAGGAGCAGCTTCGATCATTCCTTTAATTCGTATAACTTTAGTAGGTTCGTTACTAGCATTAGAGCTAATAGTAACTGACTTGTTAATTGGTCCAACTCTTTTAGAATCGTATTTTACTTTAATTGAGGAAGTTTCACCTGGCATAATAGGCTCTTTTGGCCATGACGGAACAGTACATCCGCAAGATCCTTTAGCATTAGAAATGATTAAAGGTGCAGCACCTGTATTTGTAAATTTAAACTCAGTAGAAGCATCACCATGTTGCTTCATGTTTCCAAAGTCGTGGACATCTTTTTCAAATTCAACGCTGGCTCCTCCTGCTGCTGGAGCAGATCCGCTAACTTCTTGTGCGAAAGACCCTAAAACGAAAGCAAGAATTAGTCCGAATGATAATGTTAATTTTTTCATAGTGTTTTTTTATAGTTTAGTATCTAAAATATTTCATAACAAATGTAGTTAAATGTTAAGAACAACCTGAGGGTTTAACAAAACATTAACATCGCTACTAAGGTTAAAATCAATAGAAACATTATGGATTAACAAAGCAATTAATCATTATCGCATTCAATCATTAATGATTTGACTTGAATTAGTAAATTTGCATCGCAAACAACGTAACAATGGATATTCCAAAATTGTATAGTTCAAAGGAAGCAGAGGAGAAGTGGTACAAATACTGGATGGACAATAAAATGTTTCATTCAGAACCAGACGAAAGAGAACCGTATACAATTGTGATTCCTCCTCCCAATGTTACTGGAATGCTGCACATGGGCCACATGCTCAATAACACGATACAAGACGTATTATGTAGAAGACAGAGATTGCTAGGAAAGAATGTGTGTTGGGTGCCAGGAACTGACCACGCTTCAATTGCGACTGAAGCAAAAGTTGTGAATAAATTAAGTGAAGAAGGTATCGAAAAGAAAGACCTTACTCGCGAAGAATTTATGAAACACGCTTGGGAGTGGAAAGAAAAACATGGCGGAATTATACTTGAGCAGTTAAAGAAATTAGGCGCTTCTTGCGATTGGGATAGAACACGTTTCACACTTGAAGATGACTTATCAGAAGCTGTAATTGATGTGTTTATTGATTTGTTCAATAAAGGGTTAGTTTATCGTGGAGTTAGAATGATTAACTGGGACCCAAAGGCATTAACGGCACTTTCTGATGAGGAAGTAATCCACAAAGAGGTAAATTCAAAGCTGTTTCATGTACGATATATAATTGAAGGAACAGATGATGAATGGCTCACCATTGCTACAACTCGACCTGAAACTATTTTGGGAGATACCGCAATTTGTGTGCATCCTGATGATGAAAGATATACACATTTGAAAGACAAACGAGCAATAGTTCCTTTGGTAAATAGACCTATTCCTGTAATTTTTGACGAATATGTTGATATAGAATTTGGTACTGGGGCACTTAAGGTAACTCCTGCACATGATGAAAATGATTACAAATTAGGAATTAAACACAACCTTGAAACCATTAACATTTTTAATGATAATGGTACATTAAATGAAAAGGCTAAGCTGTTTATTGGTCAAGATAGGTTTGATGTTCGAAAAGAAATAGAAAAGGAATTAGACGAACAAGGTTATTTAGTTAAGGTCGATGATCTGATAAATAAAGTGGGATATTCTGAGCGTACCGATGCAGTTATTGAACCAAAACTTTCTTTGCAATGGTTTTGCGATATGAGCAAAATGGCGAAACCAGCTTTAGAAAACGTAATGGACGATACTATTCAATTGTATCCTGCAAAATTCAAGAACACATACCGGCATTGGATGGAGAATGTTAAGGATTGGTGCGTTTCTCGTCAATTATGGTGGGGACAGCAAATTCCTGCATGGTATTTTGGTTCTGGAGCGAACGATTTTGTTGTTGCTAAAAACAAAGAAGAAGCACAAAAATTAGCAGAAGAGAAATCGGGTAACTCAGTCTCTCTGGGTCAAATAAGACAGGACGAAGATGTTCTTGACACTTGGTTCTCATCTTGGTTATGGCCAATTTCTGTTTTCGATGGATTTAAAAATCCACAAGGAGAAGATATCAATTATTATTATCCAACTAACGACCTAGTAACCGGACCAGATATTTTGTTCTTTTGGGTAGCTAGAATGGTTATGGCAGGTTATGAATATAAAGGAGAAAAACCATTTAATAATGTTTATCTAACTGGGTTGGTTCGCGATAAATTAGGAAGAAAAATGTCGAAATCGTTGGGTAATTCTCCAGACCCAATAGATTTATTAGAAAAATATAGTGCAGATGGTACAAGAGTTGGGTTGTTACTTTGTTCTCCAGCAGGAAATGATTTGCCATTCGATGAGCAATTATGTGAGCAAGGAAGAAACTTTACCAACAAAATTTGGAATGCATTTAGACTAATTCAAAACTGGGAGGTTCATGATAAAATTGAACAACCAAAATCGAGTAAAATTGCCATACAATGGTTTGAAGCTAAACTTGCAGAGACTCTTATTACTATTGATGATCATTATTCTAAATACAGAATATCAGATGCTTTAATGTCAACTTACAAGCTAGTATGGGACGATTTTTGCTCATGGTATTTAGAAATGATTAAGCCGGCATATCAAAGTCCGATCGATAAGGTAACATTGGAAGCCACCATTGTTATTTTTGAAAAGTTACTTCACGTACTACATCCATTTACGCCTTTTATTACTGAAGAGCTGTGGTCTCTTATTGCAAAAAGGGGTGAAACGGAATGTGTGATGCTAAACTCTTGGCCAATTATAGAAAATGAAAATAAGGAACTCCTTACAAGCTTTGAACAGACAACAAAAGTTATATCGGAAATCCGAGCTTTTAAAATAAGTAAGAATATTCCACAGAAAGATTCTCTTCTGTTAACTATTAAAGAAAATAAACTGTTGGATAAATCACTTGATGTGATTATTAAAAAGATGTGTAATATTAGTGAATTGAACTACGTTGACGAGAAAGTAGATAACGCATTTTCATTCATCGTAAATACAAATGAGTATTTCATTCCGATTAAAGAAGGAATGATTGATGTGGAAGCTGAAAAGAAGAAGCTGGTTGATGAACTTACGCGTACCAAAGGGTTCTTACTTGGAGTTACTAAAAAATTGAGCAATGAACGCTTTGTTCAAAGCGCACCTGTGCAGGTTGTAATTATTGAGCGCCAAAAGCAATCAGATGCCGAAGCAAAAATAAAGGTGTTGGAAGAGCAGTTAATAGGTATAGGGTAGTTAAAAAAGGTTTATTATTGACATCTAATTTGACAATGGCAATGAATCGATTCTACTAAGAAGATTATGATTTTGTCCACTCAACAGTTTTAACCATTTCATCTAAAAGAGCTTCGAGCTCTTTTAGTGCTTTTGGGCCACCTTGACGGTCAATTATCTGTTTTTTCTTGCCGCCTTTATTTGCATAAACATTTATTGAGGGAAAATCTGTTACGTTGGTGTCGTATATGTTGTTTAATTCAAAAAACTTGATTTCTTCAATTTTTTTTAGAACAACAGCAACATTTTCACCGGTCAGTTTTCCTGTGTACATTCCTTCCATTTCGGTATTGGCTTTGCCATAATAGTTCACGGAGCCGCTACTATATATTTTAAAGCTAAAGACAGGGCATCTGCCATAGCAGGGTGTTTTTTTTAGCATAGCGACTAAAGAGTCAGGGTAGTTAGCTATAGCATCTGCTAATAATTTTTCTCTTGGATCTTCTTTTTCACCTTTAGAAATAATTCCAGTATTTATTTTTTCGGCTTCTGCAGTTCCTTCAGTTTCATTTATTCGCTCTATCTCAGAATTATTTTCTCCAGATGTTTTTGCAGTGTCTTTCGAAGATGAACAGCCTATAATAAACATGCTAGTCATTATAGTAATCATAATAAAATTTGAAGTTCTCATAGTTTTTGTTTTTTCAAATGTATTCAAAAAGTTTGCCAATCCTATTTTCGAGACTTAGCCCTTTGTTGTTTAGACATCTCTTCTAATCGTTTTTGGAAGCTAGATTTTTTCTTAGCTGGTTTTTTCTTATTCTCCTGAATCTGAGCGTGAATAGCATCTTCATCAATAAACCATTGTTTAATAGCAAATTGTTGGAAGATTGTGATACAATTAGCTAAGAAATAGTAGTAACTTAATCCAGCAGAATAGTTATTAAAAAATACAAGCATCATAAACGGCATAAAGTTGGTCATTATTTTCATCTGAGCCGCTTGCGGCCCACTACCCATGCTTGTCATACTTGAATTTGATTTAGTGTAGAAATACATGGAAACAGCCATCAAGACAGTGAATAAGCTAATATGATCTCCATAAAAAGGAATTTCAAACCCTCCTGGGAAATCGTAAATAGAATCGTATGAAGAAAGGTCAGTCGCCCATAAAAAACTTTCTTGTCTCAATTCTATTGAAGCTGGAAAAAACCTAAACATAGCATATAATATGGGCATTTGGAGTAGCATTGGTAAGCAGCCCGCCATAGGATTAACACCTGCTTTTCTATAAAGCGCCATGGTAGCTTGTTGCTTTTTCATGGCATCATCCTTTTCGTGTTTTTTATTTAATTCTTCAATTTCAGGTTTTAAAACCTTCATCTTTGCACTAGATTTGTAATTTTTATATGTAATCGGGAAAAGCGCAAGTTTTATAACTAGCGTAAGAATTAGAATGATGATTCCATAGCTAATGTTAAAGTGATCTAACCAGTTAAAGATCGGGATTATTACCCACTGACTTACTTGACGTATAACGGGCCAACCGAGGTTTATCATCTCTTCAAGTTGAATATTATATTCACTAAGTGTTTGGTAATGGTTTGGTCCGAAATAAAATTGCATATTTTCGGATAAAGCAGCTCCATTTTGGAATGGTAACAGCAAATTTGCAGACATTGACTTGGTGTATTTAGAGCTGGTTAAGGGGTCGATACTTACCTTAGCGTCATTATCATTTGTAAACCCATCATTACAGATGAGCACTGATGCAAAGTACTGCTGCTTAAATGCAACCCAATGTACTGATCTACCTAGATTTTCTTCATCATCACTTGTTTCTGATAAATAATCTACATCTTTTTCGTCAAGGTATTTATAGAAAACAGTAGTAATGGTATTTTCATTTGAGATAGTACGTTCTTGCGATAGTGCATCCATATTCCAATTGATTCGAATGTCATTGTTGTTATCCCTTAACAAATCATCCATGCCTACAAAATTCACATTGAAATCAAGCATGTATGAATCACCAGTTAATCCGTATATATATTCTATATACTGCTCTTTCGAAGCACCATAGAGTCGCATGCTTACAGATCCGTTATCATCACCAAATAATTCAATGGATTTTGATTGTGGTTCAAAAAACAATTCATTGGTTAGTATCTCTCCAGAACCTTTATATGCATTGCTTTTAAAGAAACTTAATGCGAATTTTGACGAGTCT
>JABHTA010000201.1 GCA_018669945.1 Flavobacteriales bacterium | reverse complement strand
TTGTTAAATAGCGTTTCGGATGCTTTAACGATATACGGGGCAGGGAGATTACTGTTCTGTGTTACTTGATCAGAGTAAGCATTAATTATCTCTTGTTCTTCTTTCGAGTGTTGGAAACCGTAATGATACATTAGTCCATCAAGTCCTAAACCATATTCCGAAAGTAAATACGAATCTACAGGGATATCCTCTTGTAATGTGCCAGAAGTACCTATTCGAATAATATTTAATTTCCGTTTAGTTTCTTTTATTTGCCTTGTCTCTAAATTTATGTTGACTGCAGCGTCTAACTCATTAATAGCTATATCAATATTGTCAGTTCCAATCCCCGTAGACATAACAGTAATTCTTTTTCCTTTGTATTCACCAACATGAGTAACAAATTCTCGACTTTGTATTTTCGCTTCAATATTGTCAAAAAAGCTAGAAATTAGTGGAACCCTGTCTTGATCACCAACGATAATTACATTGTCTGCAATATGTTCTTCGCGCAATTTTATATGGTAAATGCTGCTATCTTGGTTTATTATTAATTCCGAAGGAGGAATTATTCTTTGATTCATTACATTTGCTTCGCTCATATAAAGCAAAAATATTCATTTTTATGGATCGAAAAATTCGTTTTCTAGTTCTTGTGGCATTTTCGCCTCAAACTGAAATTATAGTTGAGCAAGGCTGTAATCTTGCTAAACGATATAACGCTGAGGTAAATATGCTTTATGTTTTTGACTCAAGTCGAACAAAGGGCTTTTTTACCAAACCTGAAGATAAAATGAAGAGAAATGCTGAAGAGCAATTCTTAGAATACATAGAACTACAAAGGAATAAATATGCTATAGAAATTGAGGGCGTTTTTATTGAAGGTCGTGTATATGAAACCATAATTGATGTTGCCAAATCAATAAAGGCATCATTAATTATTATGGGAACAAATGGTGCGACAGGGCTAAAAGGACAATTTATCGGCTCTAACACAATGCGAGTTATTAAGCGTTCTCCATGTGCGGTGTTAACCATTAGAGGTAAAGAGCATAGAACTGGTTGTGAAAATATCGTTTTGCCTCTCGATTTAACAAAAGAAACTACTCAAAAAGTTGAGCAAGCAGTTGATTTTGCGAAGATGTTTAAATCTACAATCCGTGCAGTTTCAATAGTAAACACGAATGACCAAGAAATAATAGATAAGCTAACAGATCAAATGAAGAAAGTGGTTGCATGTGTTACAAAGTCTGGAGTTTCCTGCCAAGCAGCTCTCGTGAAAACAGTAAAAGGAGAAGACTCTCTTCCTCTAGCAATTATTAGTTACGCAGAAAAAGTAAAAGCTGATGTGATTATGATAATGACACAACAAGAAACAAACCCAACCGAATATTTTATTGGGTCACGAGCCCAAACGACAATTAATCGTTCAAACATTCCTGTTTTAAGCTTTTTACCTCGAAAAATAGAATCTATAGATATATTGTAATGAAAGCAGAAATAATAACTATCGGAGATGAAATTCTCATTGGTCAAATTGTAGATACTAATTCTGCTTGGCTGGCTGAGCGGTTAAACGCAATTGGCGTTAGAGTTGCTCAAATTAGTTCTATTCAAGACGATAGAGGTCACATTATAGATGCGCTAAACGAGGCTAAAGAAAGAGCAGACATTATACTTATTACTGGTGGTTTAGGTCCAACAAAAGATGATATTACCAAAGAAACATTAGGGGACTATTTTCAATCTAACTTTGTTTTTAACGAAGATGTATATGCTAACATCGAACGTATATTCAAACCAAGGGACATTCCAGTTTTGAGTGTTAACAAGGAACAAGCGAAAGTGCCTGATAATTGCGAAGTAATGATTAATAAGCTAGGTACGGCACCAGCAATGTGGTTTGAGAAGGATGGAAAAGTGTTTGTTTCGATGCCAGGCATACCATTCGAAATGAAAGGATTAATTTTAGATTCGATTATCCCGAAAATAAAGGATAAATACAATACGCAAGCTATTTTTCATAAAACGGTATTGACACAGGGAATAGGAGAGGCAAAATTGGCTGAAAAAATTGAAGTTTGGCGTAAATCATTAACACTTTATGACATTAAGTTGGCATTTCTTCCTTCGCTTAATAGTGTTCGTTTGAGATTATCTTCTTATGGTGGTGCAAGATCTGAACAAAAAGTGGTTGAGGATAAAGTGGCGGAATTGAAAGAGCTGATTCCAGACTTTGTATTTGGATATGATAATCAAACATTAGAAGAAGTTGTAGGAAAAGAACTTAATAAAAAGAAGCAAACTGTTTCAACTGCAGAGAGTTGTACTGGAGGTAATATTGCTGGTAGATTAACCAAAATTTCAGGCAGTTCAGATTATTTCATCGGGTCAGTAGTTTCATATTCTGATGAAGTTAAAAAAGTTATGCTTGATGTTTCTGCAGACGATATAGAGAAGCACGGAGCAGTTAGTCGAGAAGTTGTTGAACAAATGGCGATCGGAGTTAAGAATAAGTTAAAAACAGATTATTCTGTTGCTACCTCGGGTATTGCAGGCCCTAAAGGCGGAACAGATAAAAAACCTGTAGGTACAATGTGGGTTGCTGTAGCTTCGCCAACAGAGGTGGTTTCTAAGATGTTTCGATTCGGGGATGAAAGAAGTAGAAACGTTGAAAGGACGGTCATTACAGCATTAAATTTATTGAGGAAACAAATTATTAAAGAAGAGTTGTAATTCAATATAAAATTGATGTATATTTGCAATTCTTTTTGAAAAAACAATAGCGATGTCAAAGATTTGTGAACTAACAGGAAAAAAAGTAATCTCGGGAAATAACGTTTCTCACTCCCATAGAAAGACAAGAAGAAAATTTTATCCAAACCTTCAAACAAAAAGATTTTTTTTGGTTGAGGAAGATAAATGGATTACATTGAAAGTATCTGCTTCAGCTATTAGAAACATCGATAAATTAGGCTTATCTGAATGTATAAAAAGAGCTAAGGAAAACGGATTTTATAAAGGATAAAAATTATTTATTTCTAATAATATTAAAACGTTGCTACATTTGTTAGCAACGTTTTTTGTTTATATGCGTGTCATATTTCTATATTTTCTTGTCTTTGTTGGTATAACTGTTAGCGCTCAAGTATCTTTAGACATAGTTCCTGTTGTTGATGTTTCACCTGAACGGTTTGTTTATGATGATGATTTGTTGTCAAAATCTTTTCATGCCGATAGGCGAGACGCATTGAGAAAACTGATGCCCGAAAATTCTGTCGCAGTATTTTTCGCAGCTCCAGTTAGAAATAGATCTAACGATGTTAATTTTGAATACCATCAAGACCCAAATTTTTTCTATTTATCTGGTCTTCAAGAGCCACATTCCATGCTTCTAATTTTTAAAGAAGAAGTTGAGTATACTGGAGATAATATTAATGAAATAATTTTTATTCAACCAAGAGACTCTGCTAAAGAACTATGGACTGGAAGGAGGTTAGGTGAAGAAGGAGTTCAACGAATATTGGGCTTCGAGAAAGTTTTATTAAACGAAACACTTAGCAGTTTTAACATTAATTTTAATAGTTTCGATAAACTTTACTATACTTTGCCAATGGAAGATGTACGAGATAATCCTGTCTACAGAGGTGATTTATACAGTTTGGTTATGCATTTCAAACAAAAGGCGGCTTCAGTCTTAAATCCAGAAAATCAGTTAATACTGCAAGAAATGATGGCAAAACTTCGGCAAGTAAAAACCACAGATGAGCTCACTCTTATGATTAACGCTATTGATTTCACTTGTAATGCACAACGTGAGTTAATGAAAGCTCTTAGGCCCGGAATGAATGAATACGAGGCTGAAGCACTTATTGAATATGTTTTTATGAAGAATGGCTCTGAGTGTCCAGGTTTTCCATCTATTTTAGGAGGAGGAGAAAACTCCTGTATACTCCATTATGTATCGAATCGAAGAGAGTTAAATGAGGGGGATTTATTAGTCTGTGATATTGGTGCGGAATACCATAATTACACGGCAGATGTTACACGAACCCTTCCGGTAAGTGGTAAATTTACGGAAGAGCAAAAACAGATTTACAACATTGTATTAGAGGCTCAACAAGCAGGAATTATTGTTTCTAGAGAAGGTAATAAGTTTTGGGAGCCTGGAAACGAGGCTAAACGTGTTATAGCACAAGGGCTACTTGAGTTAGAAATTATTACTGATCCGTCGCAAGTGAAACAGTATTTTATGCACGGAACGTCTCATTATTTAGGTTTGGATGTTCACGATGTTGGTTTGTTCGGACCACTCGAAAGAGGTAACGTTATAACTGTAGAGCCCGGAATTTATATTCCTGAGGGATCGCCCTGTAATCCAAAGTGGTGGAACATAGGTGTTAGAATTGAAGATGACGTGCTTATAACAGAAGGCGGTCCTGAAGTGTTGTCTAGTTGTGTGCCCAAAACTATATCTGTAATCGAGACCCTAATGAAAGAGCCGAGTACTATAGCGCGATAGAAAAGTCTCATATGTATATTTGTAATCGGCGGGGAAAATTAATTTATGATACAGGTGATAAAAACAAACATTGGAATGACACAAAAATCAACTCTGAAACGGGGATTGGTAAATATTTGTATTTGAAGATCTTAGAAATGTTAGGCTATTGTCTTAATTATTTCTAGACCATATTACTTTTAGTAAGGTAAATCCCTTTTGCAAATCCAATTAAATGTTATATTTTTGCACCCCCAACATTTATATACATAAAGGCTTTAAGTAATGGCGAAGAAAGGAAATAGGGTTCAGGTGATATTACAGTGTACTGAGCACAAAGAAACTGGAGTAGGAGGCATGTCTAGATACATCACTACTAAGAACAGAAAAAACACTCCAGAAAGAGTTGAATTGAAAAAATACAATCCAGTTCTTAAGAAGTATACTTTACATAAAGAAATTAAATAATTTTCGGATTCCGTTTAACGAGGATTTGGACTAAATTAAGTAAGTCATGGCAAAGAAAGTAGTAGCATCGCTTCAGAAAGGTGGATCAAAAGCTTTTACGAAAGTTATAAAAATGGTGAAATCTCCAAAAACAGGAGCTTACATGTTTAAAGAAGAAATTGTACCAAAAGATAAAGTTGACGAGTTTTTGTCAAAAAACTAGACTTTACTTTTAAGATAAATTAAAGCTTCTTTCATTACCGGAAGGAGCTTTTTTTATATGTAGTATTATGGGGTTTTTAGATCGATTATTTGGAAATAAGAAGAAAGAGGAGGAGTTAGCTCAAGCGAAACTCGCGGAAGAAAAACGTCTAAAAGAAGAAGCACAAGCCAAAATAGAGGCAGAAGCGGCTCAGAAAGCAGAGCAAGCCAAATTAG
>JABHTA010000258.1 GCA_018669945.1 Flavobacteriales bacterium | reverse complement strand
CTTGAGATGAATTCTCATATCTAAAGAACTTTAAATAACCTCCAGCAGTGCTAAAATCTTTTCGCATTACAAAGTCCGATGCGGTTGCATTAACTGTATTGTCTGTTTTTTCTGCATAAGCATAATATTGAGTTCCAATTGCCCCATTGCCCATAGAAAACCTAGCTCCAGCCATAGTATTTAATGCCGCATCACCAGATTCCATGTTCAAAATCTGATCCCCGGTAGTTCCATGAATATCTAACTCATAGCTAGGGTTTGTTATGCCAATACCAACCCTGCCGTTTGTTCCTTCTATATGAACGGTTGCCGTTTCAGAACCGGATGCTCCAGAATAGAATACCGCATCAGGGGTATTGCCATTACCTCCAAGCATTAATCTTGTGGCTTGATTCCCTGCCCCATCTTGCGTAGTTAGTTCCATAGTTGCTGTTGCTCCTACGCTATTTTGAGTTATACCAACTGGTTGTAAACCGCCATTACCCAAAATCGCTAATGGTGTAGAAGGCGAAGGCGTGCCAATACCTACGTTGCCATCTCCTGTTATTCTCATATATTCTGTATTGTTAGTTAGAAAGTAAATAGGAGAGTTAGTAACTGTTCTAAGCATTAAAGATGAAGCATTTGCTCCGGCTGACAGGTATGATAAACCAGCTAATGGGATGCCATCAATTGTACCTGATGCGCTGGAACCGCCTTTATATAATTCTAGATATTCATATTGACCCCCTGCGGTTTTAAGCTGAAGGAGTGAACTTCCAGATGTAGTTGTGTTTTCAGTTATTTGAGAAACCTCTGTGGTGTTATTTGAAATATGCAGATTAGTAGCTGGTGTTACTGTACCGATGCCCACGTTGCCTGAAACACCGCTATACATGTCCGCTCCTGATACTGTCCAATCGCCATCATTACCTGTTGCGCTAGAGAACACACTTAACCATGCCGCGCCATCGTAATAATCGAATTGATTAGTTGTCGTATTATAAATTAATAACCCTGTTGCGGGCGCTACAATGTTGCCTCTGTCGGTTGTTGTCATTCTTGGTGCCAAAAAACCTTGCGATGCCGAGTTAAGCTGAAATAGCGCAGTAGCTTGGAAAGTTTCTGTGGCTCCTAATCTAAATGATCCTGTGTTACTTAGCGCTGCCGTTTTAACGTTGTTGTTGTAAAATAAAATAGAGTCGGTGCCTTGTGCTTCAACCCTTGTGCCTGATTGTGAAAATGCGCCTGCGGCAGAAGTGAATACAACTAGAAATATTAAAAAGAGTTTTTTTGATAGGTTAGTAAGCATAGCTTGGCTAAATTTAATTTAATGGGCTAAAGTACGCTTTCTTGTTGAGAGTTCAAAGCAGAGGAATTAAATCTGTTGTTATCTCTGAAACTAGAAATAAATAATAGGTTGCTTTGAAAAATGAGTTAGCTAACGTTATTATAGTGAGTATTTTAGGGTTTACTCTTTATCGGTTGTTTTTTAAGCTTTAGGGTTCGGCTTCTAATTTGCTAAATCTGTGCTCTAGAGCAGCCTCACACACTGGTGGTTTTTGTGTTTTCTTGTCTGTTATAGAGCCTTTATTTAATAGCTACAAATATCAGCAAACAATGCGTCTTGTTGTCTCCCTCCTTAGGTGGTAATTTTATTAGAATTGTGCTTTTTGCGCTAAAGAAGAGGTTTGTCGGCTGTTTTTGTCTCCGGAGTATTTTTTTTTGCCCGCCTTTTTGCCTGCCTTAATTCCGCTTTAGACATTCGGTTGCTTGCTGCTTGTAAAAGGATTCTACGTATTTATTACTCTCCCGATAAATAATTAATCGTTATCCAATTCAGTGTTTGCTTTAGCCTCTATATCAAGGCTGTTCTTAATATGTTTAACATCAGCCTTTATAATTTCATATTCTTTTTTCAATTCATGCAAATCTTGTTCTAATTTATCTGCTTTATGGTTGATTACAAAGGTTTCAAAAAATACAGAAATACGCTTTACTTTTCGACCTTCAATCGTTTTTTGTTCTTCATCCCAATTTACCGGTTCTGCTACACGCGCAACGATATATGAAACTTCATATTCACCTTTATCTAACATAGCGTGTCCAGCTACATCTGATGAAATCAAATAATCTCCTACTTCTAAGTTCTCTCCATTATCTACTACTAGCATATCTCCATTTCCAACAGCCATAATTGTATGTTGATTTTTTAAAGAAGTTAATTCTTCACCTTCTCCAGGTAAATCTGGAGCTTGATATGTACCTATAATTTTAGGGTCATTAGGGGTAGAAGAAATTGCCATTTCATAAACTGGTTCATAAGTTTCATCATCTGATAATTTCTTGTGATTACCTGTTAAACTAATAAGCATTCCTCTTTCATACTCATCATCACCATAACCAAGGTGAGCTCCAGTAAATGCTGTTAACGAAACTGTTCCACCAGTTAATTGTAAACCTCCTTGTGTAGCCCCATTTCTTCTTAATCTTAATATATAACCATCTAATGCATTTAATCTATTAAAAATAGCAACATCGGCAACGGTAGTAGAACCATCAACAGATAATCTATATTGTGGATTAACTGTTCCAATTCCTAGGTTGCCTGCCGAGCTTAAATACATCATATCTACATTATTAATTCTAAAACGTATTGGTTGCCCCGATGCAGCATTTAAAAAAGTTTCTCCATTACTTCTATGTAGCAATCCGTAACTACCACTAGCCGACTTTACGCTATTGTGTGCAAATACAGCGTAGTCTGCATTTCCATCCCACACTCCTGCATATAGATTGCCTATATGCGCTCCCGTTCCCGCAGCAGATCCATTTACATGTAATAGTTCGTCAGGATTGGTGGTTCCAATTCCAATTTGGCCATCTCCCATAACATACAACCCTGTAGAATTATTTATAGCTTTAAAAATAGTTTGAGAACCAGAAGCAACATTAGCATATACCATAAGTCCATCACCTGAAGTATTCCCTTGTTGTATAAAAGCAGCAAGTCCTGTAGAGTTGTCTTGAACATCAAGCTTTCTTGTGGGTGTAGTTGTTCCTATTCCCAAATCACCTGTATTAGTTAATGTCATCCTAACATTACCACCATTATACCATTTTAATTTATTACCATCTGCACCATCTAAATAAGACCATGCAATAGCTGATTCGTTAATTGCATAGCTATAAAATGGTTGTCCAGAAGCGTTATTTACATTTGTACTTATCCCCCCATAACCAGAGTTGTTATTATCATTTACCACAAAATTCGCATTACCTATAGGAGTGGTTTGGTTAACACCTGTAAAGCCATCGTCTCTAACATGGAAAATATTATTACCTGCTGTGTTGGCAATATTTAATGATGAAGATGCTGAAGTGCTGCCAGAGCTGGATATATCGAGTTTACTAGATGGTGAAGAAGGTCCAATTCCTATATTACCGGGAATAGCGCTATACATGTTTGAGCCAGAAATGGTCCAGTCGCCATCATTACCGGTAGTAATGGTTGCGGGGTCGGTCCAGGTCATGGTGCCGTTGGCGTCTGAAACTGGGAGATAACCGTTTACAGCGCCAGACTGCATAGTTATTTGTCCGTTTACGTCTAATGTGGTTTGCGGTTCATCGCCTAAGCCACTGAACCCAATACCTACTTTACCAGAGCGGTCAATATTAAAGATTGAAGTGTGTCCAGTGCCACTTACATAAGCCATTCTATAGTCTCCCTGCAGAGCTGGGTTTGGGGCATAGCTGTCCCCATAAACCCACATTCGGTATCCTTTGGTTCCTGCAGTATTCAGTTTCTGACTTCCTGTACCTAAAGATGCCATCTGCATTTCCGAACTGTTATTGCCATTTTCAAGCAGCATTATTCCGTCTCCGCCCGAAACATGCATTTTGGCAGAAGGTGTGGCCGTACCGATGCCCACATTGCCTGTTTCTAAAATAGTTACACGTTCCGTTAGCCCACTTCCAGGGTTCGTGTAAAAACGCATAATACCCCTTCCTGTATTTGTGCTGGTATTGGTTAACTCAATTCTTCCTGTATTTACATCTGCCCCACTTGTAGAACGAGCAATAAAATCTATTTTAGATTGAACACCTCCCCCCGTACTTGACCCTCCATGAAGCTCTAGGGAAACGTCATCATCAGCAAGGCTTGGACCGCCCCCGACATCTCCTCTCGAAAGAGTAAGGTACTTCGAGGAGCCGGCTATCTTACCTGGCGCACTTGTCCCAATGCCTAAATTACCCGTTTCTGTAACTACTAAACGAGTTAAATTATCTGTTTGTAAAAACCAATCGCCAGCAGTATTAAACCAATGGCCTCCTATTAATACATTCCCTCTCAAATATCCAAATCCAGTATAAGAAGTTGGCTGCAAGGCATTTACATATAGGCTAGTCCAGGTTGCGTCATTGCCGTTAATTCTCAAGGGCACTTGCCCAGAAGCAGCGGTCACCTCCAAGGTGTTGTTTGGTGCACTTGTGCCAATCCCTACTTTACCTGTTTCATCAATAATCATCCGCTCTGCACCAGCAGTTGATACCCGTATTTTATCTTCGTCGGCACTTTGTTCTACCTCTATTTTAGTGTCGGCATCGGCATCTTGTATAATGTTTGCGGTTGTTGAGGTTGTAAGAATATCTACCCATGCGCCCGCTTGCCTAATTTGAAACCTTGCTAAGGTTGTGTTATAAATTAAAGTAGCATCAGTAGCGTTAGTAAATCCGTCTCTTTGCACAGTCGTCATTCTTGGTATTAGCAGCCCGCCCGTTGTAGAGTTAAGTTGCAGTATAGCTGATGGGTTTGGATTTAATAGCGTGCCTAAACGAAGTTTTCCATCGTGGGTAAGTACCATGTTTTTATTGCCTGCAGTATAAAAAAGAAGAGAATCTGTTCCTTCGGAAGTAATTGATGTTTGAGCATGCGTACTAATAAAAGAAATGGCTAAAACAATTGTCATGAAGACAAGCTTTAACCTGTACCTAAATAAGTCATTAACAGACTGCCCAGTTGTGTTATAAATAATGATTCTTTTCACCATAAACGTAGCTCCGTTAAATCCTCAAAACTTGCTGGCTTCGCCATTATCGTTCCCCTCTTGTTAATTACATAAAATGAAGGGGTTTTGTGTATCATATATTTTAAAACAATGTCGGATTTCCAGCCTTTTAGGTCACTAATGTTTTCCCAAGGGATTTTGTTTTGTTTTAAGTAAGTAGTTAACTCGTTTTTATCTTGGTCTAAAGAAATTCCTAGCACTTGAATATTGCTTTTGTTCGCTTTCCATTTAGCTAGTTTAGGTATCGATTCTGAACAAAACCCGCAATGACTTGACCAAAAAAACAGAATTGTGAATTCCTTTTTTAATAAAAATTCCTTTAAATCAACTAAGGCGTTATTTGCCGTTTTCTGAACAAATAAGGGGGCTTCGTTCCCAGGCTGAATAGCTCTGTAGTTTTCAGCTAACATTTTTATATGATCGCTTACATTTGTTTCTGAACAGCCACCATCAAGCAAATACTGTTCAACAACATATTGAAACACAATGTCTGGGCCAACTCTATTAAAGAGGGTTAAAATAAAATTTAAACAAAACTCATAATTAGTAGAATTAGCTCGCGAAATGGAAAGAATTCTATCGATAGATTCTATAAATCCTTCTTCTGAATATTCGGTATGTAACTGGAAATAATTCATCATTAAAGAGGGAAGAATTGAGCTTCTTACCATAATTGGATCAGAAAAATCAATGTGCTCAAAAAATCTATTTTTTTCTTCCTCCTTATCTAAATAATTCTCCTTTTTTGTTGCCCCAACCAAACGAGTAAAGAGTGTTTCTGGGTTTTCTGCGCAGAGGGTAGCTAGATAAGTACTTTTTTCTAGTAAAATTGAATCTCTTTTTGATTGCAAAATACTCCATTCGTGCGACCCTTTTACTTCATGCGATTGCATTACCATAATACTTTTTAGCTCTTTTTGTTTGTCCTTGCTATAGTATTTGTATTGCCATAAAATCTTATTTTCTTTCGATTGTATTACTTCTAAATCGTTTTGTAAAATAGGTGAATTAAAATTGATTTCGATGTGGTTTTGGTCATTGATAAAATCGATTCTGTTCTGTTCTGCATACCTAAGCCTGTAATAACCCATGGGGTTTTCTGGTTTATCGAATTGATATTTCCCGTTATTAATTCTCACAGAGTCTATTACATATGCTTTGCCGCCTATTACTTCCTCTAAAAACAAGTATTTATGCTCGTTATTACATACCGTATTTCCATATATTGTCTGGCCTGATGAGTTTGCCGCCACAAAAAAAACAACAAGCAGAGCTAGTGTTTTTAACAACTTAAAGGCAATGCTATCTTGAATAACAGCACCGATACACATGGTTGAAGGTAAAATTAAATGTTGACGTATTATCACACGCACCATTACCAACAACAGTGCCGCTATTAGATCCTCCAAACTCAACCCATTCAAAATCATCAACCCCTTGCCCAACATTCCAACCTGCTGGATTAGTTTGACACGCATAAAACCATTCAGAAAGAGTACATAATCGTTTATCAGCACCTATACAGCCAATAGCGGCTCCCCAAAAATCTGCGGGCACAGCTTGCTCATTATCATCAATACAATATTGATCATTTACGGCAGACATATTTGCTAAACAAGCGCCAGCACCAGGATTTTGCCAAGATAGATTTTGAGAGCCGTCGGTTTGCAAAAACTGACCATTTGTTCCGTCTTCTGTTGGCAAGGTATATATCGTATTGGCTACCAGGATGTCAGGTGATTTAAAGCCTGTATACGATCCGTTCATGTCAACTAATTGAATTTCTCCAGTTTGTCCCGCTCCAGCACCATAGGTGTCAATCCTTAACCCATTCGCGGTGCTTGGTTTAAGGTGCAGTGTAGCGTTAGGTGAAGATGTTCCGATGCCCACTTTACCTTCGTTATCTATCGTCATTCGAGGAGTTGCAGCCGGTGAGCCATTTTTTGTTGTGCTAAACTCTAATTTACTTCCTGTCGAACCAGCACCCCAATTTTCCGAAGCCATCATTTCAATACTACCAGTTTCTTGAAATGATGCTCCGTCATAACCAGCAAATAAAACTTTACCCAAGGTGCTGTTATCTGGTGTTGCAGTCGGTAAAGCAACGGTACCCTCTGAACTGACAAAACCTAAAACTGGACTCCCTGCACCTGCCTGTTGCACACCAATACTTAAATCAGCTCCAGTTTTAGCAAGATGTAGTTCATACTCTGGAGCGCTTGTTCCAATACCCACTCTATCGTTCGCGCCATCAACAGAGAAGGTGGTTCCATCTACACTAAAGCCATCAACAGCTGTTGTTGTAAAATCTAACGTATTTGCTCCTCCAGTAACTGTTGTTGCTCCACTAAGAGATCCTGAACCGCTATAAATTCCATCAGAACCCGTTGAACCAACAGCAATAAATGCTGAACCATTCCAATATTTAAACTCTACACTAGTGGTGTTATAAATCAACATACCGTTATCAGTTGCTGCTAATGCCGTGGCTAATACGGTTTCTTCTATGTCGGTAAG
>JABHTA010000215.1 GCA_018669945.1 Flavobacteriales bacterium | reverse complement strand
GAGCAATCCCTGAGATCAATTAAAAAAATAGCTAAAAACTACTATAAAACACTTGACAGATCATCTGCATTAAGTTATATTGCTAGTAGATTTGTTATTCAGACATGGTCAAAGCCTTATGGTTATGATGATACACTGGATAAGCTTTCCAAAACGGAAGCAGAGCAAATTCGAACACAACGACGCAGATCATCTGGAGGGTATTAGTGACATTTCAAACATTGGACGATAAACGAGATTGCAAAGGAGTATTTTACAACGGGGATTTTTATTTCGACAAACTTCCTCGAAACTTGGACCGAACATGGGCTTGGTCAGAACACTTGGGAGATTATGATGTCGAATTCGCGGAAATCTGGATGGATGGTAAAGATATTGGAGAGTGTTGCCCTGATCATCTTCTTGACCGTTATAATTTTAGGAAGCAGCGGCTTCAAGCGCACATTAAATCAATTGTACAATCGAAGATCAGTTTGGATGATAATTGCATTTATGAGCTTGTTCCTCGGCATGTATTGCGGCACTTTTATAAGCTAAAGAATGAAATCACCGATTGGGTGGTGGAAAATCACCCAAAACCAAAGAATTATTCGTTTCTTGTGGAGTCACTACAGACCATAAATGAGGTTGCTCGACAAGAGGTCCAAATTGATTGGGATAATCACAATCTTTTGTTTATTACTGATCCCAAGGCGAGATCATTATACAAAAGGTTCGCCAAGGTCAAAAGTTTCATTCATTTCAACATTTTTGGAACAATAACGGGTCGTTTGAGTACTTTTCCAAACTCATTCCCCATAATGAACCTCAAAACGGAACATCGGAAGATCGTGTTACCACAAAATGACCTGTTCATTGAGCTTGATTTCAATGCAGCAGAGATTAGAACCCTATTTTCCCTTGCAAACATGGAACAACCAACTACCGATATACACCAGTTTAACATAGATAATGTCTTCTCAACCCGCCTAAATCGGGATAATGCAAAACGAAGATTTTTCGCTTGGCTATACAATCCCCAGTCAAACGACGAAGAACTTGAAAATTTCTATAATCGAACAAAAATACTTGACAAGTATTATAAAGAAGGTTATGTTAATACACCATTTGGAAGAAAGATCGAATGCGATGACTTTCATGCTCTCAATTATCTTCTTCAAAGTACTTCATCGGATAACTGTATGGATCGAATTAACAAAATACGAAAAACATTATCAGGCCGCAAGTCAAATGTAGCTTTCATGCTTCATGATTGTGTTGTTCTTGACTTCTCAGAACAAGATGCTCACCTTTTACCTCGAATCAAAGAGATCTTTGGTGACACTCGTCTAGGTAAGTTCAAAATCAATACGAAAGCGGGTAAAACTTATGGATCCTTGGAGGATTTCTCATGGTAATACTAGGACTAGGTAAAGCAGGTAGCAACATAGCCAAACTATTTAAAGTAGATGATAATTACAAAGTTTTCACCTATGATGGAGGCGACAATGTACCTGTATGTATTTCCTCGGAAGAATACGAAAGCCGATTTACAAAGAAAAAAGAACTCTCAAGAATTAAAAACAAAACTGTATGGCTATTTGTATGTGGTGCAGGAAAGATTGCTGGGTCAACTTTACGATTACTTGAACAAGTCAAAAACAATAAAATAAATGTTGTATATATTGTTCCGGATCTTTCAATATTACCAGATCAAGCTAAAAAAAGACATAGAGCTTGCTCCGGCGTTCTTCAGGAATATGCTAGGTCTGGTTTATTAAATGCAATCTATTTTGTCTCTAATGAATCAATGATTAATATTGTTGGAGAGTCACCGTTAACATCTTATTATGATAAGATGAATGAGCTTCTCTTTAATTGTATTCATTCTATAAATGTCTTCGCAAATACAGACCCAATATTTGGGGGAACGCATGAACCCAAAGGTATTTCCCGTATTAGGACCTTTGCATTCCGCGAGGTTGAAAAAGAACAAAAAAAGTTGTTTTTTCCACTTGACAACATCACCGAGACATGTTATATTTATAGTATAAATGAAACGGAATTAAATAGAAACACCAATTTGATTTCGGAGATAAAAGGAACAATGAATAAAGACATTATTTCTTCTTTCTCAATTTACCCATCTTCTCATGAGTATTCGTATGCTTATGGGATTTATTACACACATTTCACTCAGGAGGTATAATGAGTACATATGTAATTTACACCGGAACTTTCACAAAGCAGGACGGAAACCAACGCACTATGCGTTTTATTCGTTCTAAGGATGTTCCCCAATCACAATTTAAAACTCCAGCTGGAGCAACCATGAGTCGCAATTTGCGAGAAGGTTATGAAATTGTATACGACATAGAGCGGAAAGGCTTCCGTGCTTTCAATTGGAATAGCACAATTGGCGAAGTGACCTCTCAAGAAACCCAATACGACTTCTAACCGGTCGGTTCTCCCTTCGGGGAGCGAGTTAGGGGGATCTCGTAAAAATCCCTCCTGTTTCTTATAGAAAAGACTTGACAGCAGTCTCTAAACATGTTATATTATATACAACAAAGGAGGAAAAATGCAACTTGTAAAATTACAAAACCAAAATGGTACAAATATCTGGTTGGATAAAAGCAAAATTACTAGTATCCGAACAGAACCAGTACCATTTCAAGACAGCTCAGGAATTGTTTTTAATTGGGTTATTGTTTTAAACAACGATACAATTAAGACTTTCACTAATCTTGATTATACTGAGGCAGAACTGAGCACAGCACTTGGAATAACACTTTAAAAAATCTTACAAAAAAGACTTGACAGCAGTCTCTAAACATGTTATATTATAGTATGTAAAAAGCAACATTTGGCTTTTTGCTTTAGGGTATATCCCCATTAATGATTAATCAAAAAAGGAGAAATAATCATGGCTATTAACTTAG
>JABHTA010000256.1 GCA_018669945.1 Flavobacteriales bacterium | reverse complement strand
CTTTCAATATTATGATGGATTGAAGAAAAAAGACAAGGACTTAGCCGTTCCTCCTCGGAAAGATTTAGAGCTTGATGCTTTAGTTCAAATCATGAATGAAAGCCGGTTTATTTCGTGCCATTCCTATCAGCAATCAGAAATCAATATGCTAATGCACGTTGGCGACTCAATGGGTTTTAGAGTTAACACATTCACTCATATTCTTGAAGGGTATAAAGTAGCTGACAAGATGAAAGCGCATGGCGCTGGTGGATCGACTTTCTCTGATTGGTGGGCTTACAAATACGAAGTAAACGATGCGATTCCATACAATGGTGCTCTTATGCATCAACAAGGAATAGTAACCGCTTACAACTCAGATGATGCCGAAATGGGAAGGAGATTAAATCAAGAGGCGGCAAAAGCTGTTAAATACGGTGGGGTTAATGAAGAAGATGCACTAAAATTTATTACTCTTAATCCTGCAATTCTTCTTCATTTAGACGACAGAATGGGAAGTATTTCTGTTGGTAAAGACGCTGATGTTGTTCTTTGGACAGGTCATCCATTATCTGTTTACGCAAAGGCGGAGAAAACATTTATTGATGGAATCTGTTATTACGATGCTAAAAAGGACTTAGAACTAAGGGCTCGAGAACAGGCCGAAAGAGCTCGGTTGATTGCAAAAATGTTAGAAGATAAAAAAGATGGCGCTCCAACACAGAAAGCTGTAAAAAAAGAACAAAAACTATATCATTGTGATACGGTTGATTCAGAATATTAAAAATATGAACACATTTATAACACCTGGAAAGATGACCAAGCAGTTCATGGTATTCGCAATTATTTTCATATCCTCTTGTTCGGTTTTCGGCCAAGTGCCAACACCTGGGTTAAAGCAAACCAAGAAAATACTGATTATGAATGCCACTACACATGTTGGTAATGGCGAATTAATCGAAAATAGTGTAATAGCTTTTGAAAACGGGAAAATAACTACCGTGGCTGATGCTCGAACAATAAAATTAGACATGGCCTACTTCGACACCATTATTCATGCCGATGGAAAGCACATTTACCCAGGAATAATTGCACCAAATTCCACGCTTGGAATTACCGAAATTGATGCTGTTAGGGCTTCAAGAGATTACGATGATGTGGGAAAGTACAATCAACATGTCCGTTCAATAATTGCTTATAATGCCGAGTCTAATGTTACATCTACGGTAAGAACCAATGGCGTTCTTATTGGGCAAATTACTCCTCGTGGCGGTAGAATTTCAGGCACATCTTCCATCGTTCAATTTGATGCATGGAACTGGGAAGATGCGTTAATAAAAGAAGATGACGGCATCCATTTAAATTGGCCAAAAACGTTTCAGCGGTCTGGTTGGTGGGCGGAGCCGGGGGGAACAAAAAAAAATAAAAAATATCAAACAGAAATTGCAGAACTAATAACAGTATTTAACGAAGCTAGGGCTTATGATAATGCCAATAATGCTGAGCAGAATATTCGTCATGAAGCACTGGGTGGATTATGGAGTGGAACAAAAACGTTATTCATTCACGCCAACTATGTAAAAGACATCGAAAATGCGATTCTTTTTGCGAGACAGATGGAGGTAAAAAAAATCGTACTTATTGGGGGATATGACTCTTGGATGCTGACCGATATGCTTAAAGAAAATAATGTTGCGGTAATGTTACGTAGGGTTCACGACCTCCCTCAGCGGCCCGAAGATGATATCGATTTACCCTATAAATTACCTTATTTACTGCAAAAAGAAGGGGTGCTTTTCTGCCTACAAAATGCTGGAGACATGGAAGCAATGAATGCACGAAATATTCCTTTCTTAGCGGGTACAGCAGTAGCGTACGGTCTAACAAAAGAAGAAGCTTTACAGGCTATTACCGGTAATTCTGCTAAAATTTTAGGAATAGATTCATTTTGCGGAACTCTTGAGGTTGGTAAAGATGCAACGCTATTTATTTCTACTGGTGATGCGCTAGACATGATGACCAACAACCTTGAGCTTGCCTACATACAAGGAAGAAACATGTCTTTAGATAACTCTCAAAAACGCTTATACGAAAAGTATAAAGCGAAGTACGCTCCTGCTAATTAATACCCCGTCTTACTCTTCACCTTCGCCACCACACCGCTAATTACGGCCTTCGCTTTTTCTGCTCCGATTGCCAGTTGTCGATCAAGTTCGTCTGTGTTTTCCATCAACTCATTGAATCGTGCTCGTTCTGTCTTAAATTTCTCGCAAATTAACTCAAACAATGCTTGTTTTGCATGACCATAACCATACCCTGGTGTAGCATAATTAGTTTTCATTTTAGCAATCTGAACTTCATCAGCTAAAAGTGCATATAATGCAAATGCGTTACATGATTCACAATTCTTTGGTTCTTCAATAGGAGTGCTATCCGTTTCTATCTTCATTATCTGCTTACGTAAATCTTTATCGGAAAGAAATATGTCAATAAAATTATTGTACGACTTACTCATTTTTTGGCCATCAGTGCCTGGCACAATCATCACCCTTTTATCATAAAGTCCTTCTGGCAAAACAAACGTTTCGCCATGGATATGATTAAAAGAAGAAGCTATATCCTTTGTCATTTCCAAGTGTTGCTGCTGGTCCTTCCCCACGGGAACATAATCGGCATCATAGCCAATAATATCCGCAGCCATCAAAACAGGATATGTAAAAAGGCCTGCATTTACATCCGATAATTTTTGCGATTTATCTTTAAATGAATGTGCGTTCGACAACATAGGAAATGGCGTATAGCAATTTAAAAACCAAGCTAATTGACAAACTTCGGCCGCCACATCAGATTGGCGATAAAACACATTAGTAGAAGTATCGAAACCAAATGCTAACCATGTTGCAGCTGTTGCGTAGGTGTTTTTTCTTAGTTGGTTTCCGTCCTTAATCTGAGTTAACGAATGGAGATCCGCAATGAAGAAAAATGCTTCATTATCCTTCTGCTTAGAAAGCTCTATTCCCGGCATAATTGCGCCTAGAATGTTTCCTAAATGGGGTGTGCCGGTACTTTGTATTCCTGTTAAAATTCTTGCCATTTTTAGAATTATATAAGGTATCAAAGGTATAGATTTTCTTTATCAGCATTCTCCTTGATTAAGCAATCACCATCTTTTTATATTTTTGCCTTCCAAATTCAAGAAATGAGCGCACTGCTATGGCTTCCTCGAATAGTCTACAAACTGTATTTTTTAATACTATTTACTGCTTATTTAATCTTGGGATATCCTTTTTTTCACTGGGCAACAGCAAAAGAAACTCGTTTCCCAATTGCTTTTAGAAGACTTAATAACTGGTCTAGATTTGTGACTTTTTTTTCGGGGATTTACGTGCAAAAAAAGGGGGTGGAAAATTTACCAAAAAAGCAACCCTTTGTGCTATGCGCTAACCACTCTTCATATCTAGATATTATCCTAATTTACCGAGTGCTAGATGATTATTTTGTTATGATGGGGAAAGGTGAGATTAGAACCTGGCCTTTGTTTAACCGATTCTTTACTACAGGCATGAACATCCTTGTTGATCGTGAAAGTAGAATTGGCTCCCATAAAGCCCTTGAAGAGGCAAAAGTTGCACTCGACAAAGGGCACAATGTTGTTGTTTTCCCGGAAGGAGGAATTCCTGATTTTATTACTCCAAAAATGAGAGGATTTAAGAATGGTGCATTTAAAATGGCAATCGAAAAACAAGTGCCAATTGTGCCAATGACCTATCAAACTAATTGGAAATTACTTGAAGGAGATAAAGTATTTACGGGGCGTGCGAGACCAGGAGTTTGCCGTGTAATAATTCACGAACCTATTAAGACAAAAGGGTTAACACAAGATGACGTGCATGAATTGCGAGAAAAAACTAGAGCGATTATCGCGAGTCCTATAGAGCAGTATTACGTTTAATTGACGAACATCTTTTCTTTTTTGACAAATACTAACCCTCAATGCCGCTGAAATTTTCTTCGGGCGGAATGGAAGTAAACATGCTTTTAGAGCCACACCTGTACAAGTTGTCTTGGGATGAGTATTTCTTTGGGGAAAAAGCTTAAAGGGCTTGGGTTCTCTTGCTTTATTCTGCCTAAGAACAGTTCAGTTATCGCTTTAGTTGATGCTATTCAGAGGATTTAAATTAATTTTGGTTTATGTTTAGCCCGCTTTTCAAAGCCAATTTACGTTTAACCATTTTTTCCATTTGGAAAATTCCGTTAATTTTCTTCTGTAAGCCAAAAATCTTACGTCAAGATGATATCACAACAGTTGTTCGAATCACCTTAAGAAGACGAACCAAAAACCATCTAAATAGTATGTATTTCGGCGTGCTTGCGGTAGGTGCGGATATAACTGGTGCCTTTACAGCATTTGATAAGGCAGAAGCAATGGGGAAGCCTGTTTCGCTTGCGTTTAAAGATTTCCATGCAGACTATTATATGCGTGCTGTTGGGGACGTATATTTTACTTGTGACGATGGAAAACTGATTGACGAAATGTTGGCCGAAACAATTGAAACAGGAGAACGAATAAATAAACCCGTTACGGTTATTGCTAAGTGTCCAGATGTTAGTGATGATGTAGTTGCAAAGTTTATCTTGACTCTATCATTAAAGCACAAGAAAAAGAAAGCTAAGGTTGCCGCTAAATAGCTAAGACACATAATACAAAACCGATGAGCATTAGACCTAGAAGATTAAGAACTACGCCCATTATACGTAATATGGTTGCTGAAACGAGATTGAGTTCAGATATGTTCATCTATCCTTATTTTGTTGTTCACGGTTCTGAACACAAAGAGGAAATTGGCGGAATGCCTGGAGTTTATCACTTCTCAGTTGATGAGCTATTGAAAGATGTTGAAAAAGGACTAAAGCACGGTATTAATAAAGTGCTTTTATTTGGTGTTGGCGAAGAAAAATCAGAAGATGGAAGCTCTTCTTCTGGCGATGGATCTATTGTGCCGAGAGCAGTTTCTGCTTTAAAAGATAAGTTTGGTGATTACCTTATGGTGATTACAGATGTGTGCGTTTGCGCTTATACCGACCACGGGCACTGTGGTTTGTTAGAAGAGGGCTCTGTACTAAACGATGAAACACTTGACGTGCTGGCTGCCATGGCTTTATCACATGCGGAAGCTGGTGCTGATGTCGTT
>JABHTA010000255.1 GCA_018669945.1 Flavobacteriales bacterium | reverse complement strand
TTGGAGATTCGCCAACGTCCTACTGTCTGCCAGAACAAATTAAAGATCTCATAGAGTTATGTGATGAATTCATTGTAGAAAACGAAAGAAGTGCAAGACGTTTTATTAAAAAAATTGGCGCAAATAATAATCTCGACTCACTTATTTTACATGAACTAAACAAACATACCGACACTTCTGAAATTCCATCCTACTTAAAGAATATTGAAAATGGAACTAATATTGGAATAATCTCAGAATCAGGCTGCCCTGCGGTAGCCGATCCAGGGGCAAATGTAGTAGCTATTGCCCACGATAAAAACATAAAGGTTATTCCACTAGTTGGACCCTCTTCAATAATTATGGCACTCATGGCTTCAGGTTTTAGTGGTCAAAATTTTGCGTTTAACGGCTACTTACCCAAAAACGCAGCAGAAAAAATTAAAAAAATAAGGCAACTTGAAAAATTTGCAGTACAATTAAATCAAACTCAACTCTTTATCGAGGCACCGTTTAGAAATCAAAAACTACTGTTAGACCTATTAAACACTTGTCTTCCAGGAACCAAACTTTGTATCGCAACAGAAATAACAACTGCTACTGAACAAATTACAACAAAAACTGTTTTAGACTGGAAAAAGAACATCCCAAATATCAACAAAAGGAATACAGTTTTTGTAATTGGAGCTTACCCCTCCCTTAGTTTTCTGATTGCCAAAGCTCTAGTTAATCTTCAACAATTCCACGTCATAGATAAGTAAAGCATTTCCTGGTATCGTTGGAGGAAAGCCTCTATCCCCATAGGCTAATGATGGTGGTACAATAAAACGGAATTTTTCGCCCTCACGCATATGTAAAATTCCCTCTTCCCAACCCGCAATAACAAAATCCTTCCCTAAATCAAACTCAAAAGGGAATCCCCTCTCTACCGAAGAGTCGAAAATATTTCCGTCCTCTAAATACCCTGTATAATGAACAGTTACCGACCGAAATGATTCAGCCATTTGCCCAGTTGAACTCTCCGAAATAAGATACTGCAAACCCGATTCTAATTTAAATGTATCTCGCGACAGCACATTATAAGGCACGGGCGGCTCAATAATTTCAATTAATTCGAAATAATATGTCAAATCTGTATTTGGAGGAACCTTACCTAAACCTTGCTCTCCATAACCTAATTCTGAAGGAATCTCAACACTAACTTTTGACCCAATAGTTAACTTTGGTAAGATTTCATCCCAGCCCTTAATAACCTGACCTTTACCAAGAGTGAAAACAATTGGCCGACCTCGATCATAAGAACTGGCAAACTTATCTCCAGTAACCAGTTTACCAATAAAATGTAATTTAATCTTATCCCCCTCAACTGGGTAAACACCGCTACCTTTTGTTTCTATTTCAAACTTTATTCCTGACTTTGTCGTGTACTTCTTTCCAACTTTATTCCCTATTAAAATGGAACAACTGAAAGCAGGGATACATATTGCCACAAACAATAAAGACCTTGTTTTATTTTTCGGGAACATCAACTAATTCTATATCAAAAATTAAGGTAGAATTTGGTGGAATCGCACCTGGATAGCCCTTTTCTCCGTAAGCCAAATTTGCAGGAACTACAAAACGCATTCGCTCACCCAATCGCATTAAAGTAACGGCCTCATCCCACCCTTTAATCACTTGTCCTTGTCCCAATACAAATTTTAAAGGTTGAAAATATTTACGCGGATTCCAAGATGTATCGAACTTTTTACCATCTTCGAAATACCCACTATAACTAACTAAAACAGGTTTTCCAACCACCGACTTTTTCCCTTCTGAGTTGCTTTTTATAACATAATATTTCAAGCCAGATTCAGTTATATTTTCCTTTATTCCTGAAGTGTCAAATGGTTTCGTGGCAGCTATTTCTACAAGTTCAACATCAAAAACTAAGGTCTCGTTAGGCCCAATTAACACACCCGAACCCCCTTCTCCATAGGCTATATCTCCTGGAATGACGAAAGTTGCTTTTTCACCTACTTTCAGCAATGCAATCCCTTCATCCCAGCCTTTAATTACCATACCAACTCCCAATAATAAACTCAGAGGTTGGTCTCTATCCAGAGAACTATCGAATTTTGTGCCACCAACTAACTTCCCTGTATAATGGACTTTGACTATATCGCCATTTTTTGCCTGAACGCCTTCAGTTTTTTCGGTTACTTTATATTGAAGACCAGAGGCTGTTGTGGTCATACCTTTGTTGAGAATATTAAGTTGCTTTTTATACTCTTTTGTTTCTTGTTTGGCTGCCACTTCTTCTGCTGTCGCCTTTTTCTTCGTCACTTCTTGTGCTGACAATAGAAAACCAACTGATAAAAAAACAACCAAACAAATAAGTTTTCTATGAATCTTCATTTGTAAATATATTTATAAGTTCAACATCATAAATTAATGAAGTATATGGAGGAACAATTCCCGTGGATGAGCCTTTATCACCAAACCCCAATTGTGAAGGAATAATAATTTTAGCCTTACCGCCTTCTTTCATTAAACGCAAACCAATATCCATGCCTTTGATAATCTGTCCAGGATCACCTATTTTCAATACAAGTGGTTCACTCATTTCATAAGTGCTATCAAACAGAGTGCCATCTGAAAAATAGGATTTGTATTGCAGTTCAACCGCATTTCCCGATTTCGGAGACCTCCCTCTTCCTCTTTTTTTTTCTACAAAATATATTCCTTCATAATAATTGTCCCTATCAATTGCGTTAGTAGCTAAATAATTAATTAAGTCAACCTGTTCAACCATTTCTCGATCCCGCTGCCATTTGATTCTATCAAGCTCCTTTTCATATGCTTTACGCGACATAATGTCCATAATTTTAACGTCAACCTTTATTCGCTCCACTGTTTCATCTAAATCAATTCTAAAAGAATCTACCTGAATATGATTCTGACTCAAGATAAAAGATGCACTATCGCCTTCTCGCAATAAACAAAGCGCTTCAGTTAATTTTGAATTTTCCTTACTTACTTCTAGAATTCTGAACCCCTCAAAATAGTTCCATTGCGTATCAAAAACGACCGAATCATTAAGAGTTCTATAAACAAACCTCGCTTGTATATAATTTCCCTCCACAGTATTGTGATTACCTTCTCCCAAATAGTGGATTTTATAATAAGTTCCCGAATCCAATTTAGAATATCCAGGGAAAAGATTATCGCAAGAAGCCAACACCAAAGCAAGCGCCGATATATATATAACATAACTAAGCCTCACCTTAATGACACTAATTTAATATCGTAAACAATAGAAGTTCTTGGAGGTATCTTTTTAGAGTCACCAACCAAACCATGCGCCAAATATGAAGGTAAAACTAGCTTTGCCCTATCACCCACCTTCATATATTGTATCCCTTCATGTAATCCACTTTCCACATTATCCATGTTAATTAAAAAATCCTGAGGTCCCGACTCCCTTGATGTATATGCAGTATCTCCACTGAGTAATGTAACACAATATTCCACTGTTGCTGTCATATTAGATTTAGCACTTCTACCTTCACCTCTTTCGTAAATGTAGTATCGCAAACCTGTTCCAGTTGTTAATACCGGCCAACCATGCCTATTAACGTAGCTATCAATTTGATTATTTTCTAATCTAACCTTTGCCCTATTAATTTCGATAAGAGATTCTTTAACCTCACGTTCATTAATTATAACAGTTGATTTCTTCTCTTTACATGAAGAAAAAAGTACTACACAACAAACCAACAATAACCTATTTAGCATTTAACTCCGCTTTGTATTTTGGTAATAAAGCTTGAAATTTAGCAACAGTATCTTCAAGTGTGGCTTCAGACATTCCTCCAGCTGCATTTGTGTGTCCACCTCCATTAAAGTTTTCTCTAGCAAATTGATTAACCGAAAATTCACCAATAGACCGGAACGACATCCTAATGTTTTCTTCGTTCTCTTTTATAATAGCTGCAAACCTAATCCCGGTTATCGATAAAGCATAATTCACAACACCTTCAGTATCTCCAGATTGGTATTTATACAATTTCAACTCTTCATCTGACAATACTATAAAAGCTGTTTTAAATTCCGGTAAAACAGTCATTTTTTGAGACAAACAATAGCCTAGTAATTTCAAACGATTTTCTGTATTAGAATTATATATAGCCTGATGAATTAAATGTGGCTGCAAACCTTTATCCATTAACAATGCGACAACTCTGTGGGTTCTTGCTGAAGTTGAAGGAAACCTAAATGATCCTGTATCAGTTACTATTCCAGCATACAAACATTGCCCAACAACATCATCAATTGAGTCTTCCCACCCTAAAGATGATACAAATTCATAAACAAGCTGTGCTGTTGAAGATGCGCTAGTATCTGATAGCAAGTATGTTGCGTAATCATCTGGTTGTGGATGATGATCAATCATAATAGAAACGCCCTTAAAGGCTTCAATTGAACCTTTAACATCTCCTGTTCGATGAATTGCATTGTAATCCAAACAAAACAAAAGCTCTGCAGCATAAATTAATGACTCCGCAGCAGCTCTATTTTTTTCAAAATCTACAACAACATCTTCAGAAGGCATCCATTTTAAAAAATCGGGATATGCGTTTGGAACAACGACAGACACATCAAGTCCTTTAGATTTAAGCACGTGATACAAACCAAGAGAAGATCCTATTGCATCGCCATCTGGTGAACGATGAGTTGTGATAACAACCTTTTTATTTATGGTTAATTTACTTTTGACCTCTATATATTGTAATTCTGTCATTTCTAATATTGATATTCAACAAATCTAACGATTCTTTGCCTGTCATTCTTTTAAAAAAACTATTTTCGCGCCACTTTTTTAACTTAAAAACATAAGAATGGCAACTAACAGAACTTTTACCATGATTAAACCAGAGGCGGTTGAAAACGGACATACTGGAGCAATATTAAAAATGATTAATGATGCTGGATTTAGAATTGTAGCATTAAAAAAGAAACAACTTTCTGCAGAAGCTGCTGGTGAATTCTACGAAGTTCATAAAGAGCGTCCGTTTTACGGAGAGCTAGTTGAGTACATGTCTTCTGGACCTATCGTTGCTGCTATTTTAGAAAAAGATAATGCTATGGTTGATTTCCGAGAACTTATCGGATCCACGGATCCTGCAGATGCAGCAGACGGAACAATTAGAAAGGCTTACGCTGAATCAAAAGCTAAAAATGCTGTTCATGGTTCTGACAGTGATGAGAATGCTGAAATTGAAGGGAGCTTCCATTTCGATGCTAGCGAAATGTTTTAATTATATTTAATAAACATATACGTCTCTAGCTATAAGTCTTAATTATTCATTTAATGAGCTCGCAAGAATTAAGCAGTTATCTTCTATTAATTAACTTTACAAGAAAGGTTTTCAATAGCTTATTCTGCCAAATCGACACTATTGCGTAATGATGTATTTACTGCTGAGTCAGTATATATTGCATGTTTTATGTAGTGCCGATTAGTCCTTAATTACGCATTAAAAGTTAATCACAAGTATTCTACATAAATAGCTCATCCGTTAACAAAACAGTCGGGATGAGAAGATTCGAACTTCCGGTCTCCACACCCCCAGCGTGGCACATTAACCTGACTATGCTACATCCCGATATAAAAGCAAAATTATACTATATAGTAAGTTAAGCAAAGAAATACTGCTTAATCGAAATTTTCGAATTGATTATTTTCTTCTCGTTTAACAGCGAAGCTTTCTCCAAACTCTAACTTCACATCTGCTATAAATTTAAAAGGAAAATAATACAATGGAAGAGCATCATCATCAACATGCATAATATCAATAACAAATGCATCTGATGGTTCTATTTCGGTATCTAACTCTACCATAACTTCATAAGTTAACGCGTAAGCCTGAATCAATCCTTCACTAAACTGTTCTTCACAATACTGATGAATAACTTCAATCACATTTCTAGCTTTCGGCTCATGATCTTCATCTCCTTGAAATCCTACATGCCGAACCTCGCCTTTTTTATTTAAGACGGATGCAAATGGATAAATATCGTTGGTATCCAACAAAATATCTTTAGCAAAATCAAATGAAAAATCCAATAATTTCTGCACTTCATCTTCCATACTAAAAAATAGATTGATTTGATTTTTACGTTTTTTATTCAAAAGGGGTTTCCCTTTAAAACGACTTTATTTCAATATAATTTCACCAACAGCATTATAACCAGCTTTATCATTTAGGTTCTGAATTATTTTTTGCTTTGCGTAACTTAGCTCTTGCCGAATAACTGAAGAATCTAAATGGACATATAATCTTGGCCCACTCATATATATTTTAGACGTATGTTTTGCTATTACCTCTCCCACCACAGATTCCCATGAATTTAGTATCTCCACTTCCGTTAACTTCCCCTTCAGCTTAAAGGTATTAACATAGCGCTCGAGTAACTCTTTTATAGTATTATCATTTGACCTCTTCATTGACCACTGCTCCATTGTTAATTTCAAAATACTTCTGCCCTATTTCTATATCATCAAAAATCTTAAATAATCTCTCTTGGCTCGTGTCAGTAATGAAAATTTGCCCAAAATGATCTTGGCTAATTAGCTCCATTATTTTCTGCACACGACTACCATCTAATTTATCAAAAACATCGTCTAATAATAATAAAGGTTTTATCTTTTTTATGCCTTTTATAAATTCGAATTGAGCCAACTTTAAAGCTATTAAAAACGATTTCTGCTGTCCTTGAGATCCAAATTTCTTTACGGGAAATTCATTTAACTGAAATACTAAATCGTCTTTGTGAATTCCAACAGTCGTATAATTTAAAGCTCGGTCCTTTTGAATTGATTCATTTAACGACTGCATGAATTCACCATCCTTCAAATGAGAACTATAAAGCAAGTCTACTTTTTCTTTTTCGTCTGCTATAAAAGTGTAGTGTTCCTGAAATCGTTCAACGAATTCTTTCAAAAACTCACTTCTTTCTTCATAAATTTTCTGACCTAAAGGAACTAATTGAGAGTTCCATACATCAAGCGATGATTGATCGAACCGTGAACCTTTCGAGAAATACTTAAGTAAAGCATTTCGTTGAGACAATACTCGGTTATAATTTATCAAGTCTTCGAGGTAAGATTTTGAATATTGGCAAATAACGCTATCAATAAACTTACGCCTAATTTCACTACCTCCTAATATAAGACTTATATCAGAAGGCGAAATCATTACAGATGGAAACAGGCCAATATGTTCCGCGAGTCTGTTATATTCCTTTTTGTTTTTTTTGAATTGTTTTTTTTGTCCCCGTTTAATGCCACAAGATATTACATCTACCTTACCCTCCTTATCAAAATCGCCTTGCACCATTAAAAACTCGGAGTCTCGTTTTATGTTTTGGCTATCAATAGCGTTAAAATAGCTCTTGCATAGCGAAAGGTAATGAATAGCATCTAACAAGTTGGTTTTACCTTCGCCATTATTTCCAGTAAAAAAATTTACACCCATAGAAAATTTCACACTAACTTCTTCGTAGTTTTTGAAATTTAACACCGAGATATTTTTAAGAAACATTACAATAGCAAATTTACTGATTTCTTTGTGTGAAAAAATTTATATTTGCAATCCAAATTTCTAGATAATGGCCAAGAATAAAGATAATGATGAAATAATTGTTGATGTAGAAGAGGTTTACTCAAAAACAGAACAATACATTGAAGAAAACAAAAATACACTTACAGTACTTGTTGGTGCGGTACTTCTCATTGTTGGTGGCTATTTTGGATACAGCAACCTCTACCTTGCCCCTTTGGAAGAAGAAGCTCAATCGCAAATGTGGCAAGCGGAGAAGTACTTCGAAGTTGATTCTTTTAATTTAGCCCTAAATGGAAACATTCAGGGTGCAATTGGATTTAAAACTATTGCAGATCATTATGGAGGAACAAAAGCAGGAAATTTAGCTAATTATTATTGTGGAATAAGTTTCTATAATTTAGGACAATACCAAGAAGCACTAAATTACTTGGAAGCATTTAACTCTAACGATAAGATGGTTGGACCAATTGCTACAGGGGCTATTGGGAATTGTTATATGGAACTAAATGATGTAAATCAAGCGTTAGAATACTATAAAAAGGCATCTAACCAAAGTATGAATGATTTTACGGGACCCATGTTTAGATTAAAAGCTGGCTTTGCTGCAGAAAAACTTGGACAAAATGATGTTGCTTTGGAATTATACAAGAGTATTAAAACTGATTTTCCTTCTTCACAAGAAAGTAGAAATGTGGAGAAATACATCGCTAGATTAGGAGAATATTAAGCCCTTTGCCACATGGCAACAGCCAACCTTTCCAATTACGACAAATCAAAAGTTCCTTCTGCTGAAGCTCTTAAATTTGGTATTGTAGTCGCCCAATGGAACGAACAAGTTACTGAGGGCTTACTAAAGGGTTGTATTCAAGGTCTGTTGGAAAATGGCGCTTCAGTAGAAAATATTATTACGAAACATGTTCCTGGCAGTTATGAATTAACGCTTGGTGCTCAATTTTTATGCGAGTACACTGATGTTGAATCTGTTATCTGCTTAGGCAGTGTTATTCAAGGTGAGACAAAACATTTCGATTTTGTTTGCGAGGCTGTTGCCCAAGGCATTAAAGACGTTTCTCTGAAATACAATAAACCGATTATTTTTGGTGTTTTAACTGACAATAATATCGAGCAAGCCGTTGCCCGATCTGGAGGAGGTAAAGGAAATAAAGGTACAGAAGCAGCTGTTACTGCAATTAAAATGATTGCAATACAAAAAAACCTGATTAACTCTCAAGAATAGACTTAATATCAGGTTTAAAGTAATTTTCACCTTTCAACACCTTACCATCTTCTCGATAAATCGGTTTACCATTGGCTCCTAATTTGGACATGTTGCTTCTTTGGATTTCAAGAAATACCTCTTCAATTTTATTTTCTAAACCATGTTTCAATATTGTTCCGCACAAAATATATAATTGATCTCCTAAAGCGTCTGCGATTTCAATCAAATCATTATTTCTACAAGCCTCTATGTATTCATCATTTTCTTCTTTTATTAAATTGTGTCTTAGCATATAATCTTGTTCGCTAAGTCTAGCCGTAATTTGTGAAGCGTTTTCTATTCCAAATGCATCATGAAAATCCCGTACATGCGCAATAGTAGATTCTAATGTTAGTCGTTTTTCTATAGTTTCCATATCCCAATACTTTAATTCAAAAGTAACAAACAACTCTTATTACAATTCTAAATGAAGCAATATTTTCAACACGGAATAAACATCAAAAAACCAGTTTAATCTTGCAATTATTAATATAATTAAAGTCAATACTAAATAAGAATTAATATTCTATTAACAGACTTTAGATTATTAATTATAATGGAGCTATTTTAACCTATAAAAACGATTGATAAATCGTTTTATAAATTCAATTTATACCAGAAATTATAAATAAAATTTGTGTTTTTTATACTAATTGACAGTATATTTGGTATTAATAACTTAAATTCAATTGTTTAACAAGGTATTTTTCGTCTCCATAGCTTTAATCTTTTGTGTTAATTTCGGTTATGGGCAGTTTCAGATTAATGGAAATGCATCTCAAACGACATGCAATTGTTATGAGCTAACTCCTAATGCTGGAGGCCAGGTTGGTTCTGTTTGGAACACAAATTTAATTGATCTTAATCAACCCTTTGACTTCAACTTCCAGGTATTCCTTGGATGCAATAATGGAGGTGCTGATGGTATTGTTTTTGGATTACAACCAAATAGCACAGCTGTAGGCACATCAGGGGGTGGTATGGGCTTTCAGAACGTTGCTCCATCTGTAGGTGTATTTATTGACACTTATCAAAATGGCATCAATAATGATCCAGTTGATGACCACATATCTATTAACTTAAATGGGGACATTAATCATACCTCTGTTAATAATGTATCTGGACCTATTGGATTAGGCAACATAGAAGATTGCCAGTATCACGATCTACAAATAATATGGAATCCCACAACGACTACTTACGAAGTTTATTTTGATGGATTGCTTTTATTGAGCTACGTTAATGACATAATTACAAATGTTTTTGGTGGAAATTCGACAGTATATTGGGGCTTTACTGCTGCCACCGGAGGCGCATCAAATGAACAGGGATTTTGTATGGAACTAAACCCTGGATTTATTGATGTCATTAGCGGTGCGGGTTGCGCAGGAGATCCTATTCAATTTACTGACACATCAGCTTCGTTTGGATCGATTCAATCCTGGGCTTGGAATTTTGGAGATGGAAGTACATCTTCACTGCAAAATCCAATATATACATACATAAATAACGGCACATATCCGGTATCATTAACCGTAACTGATGATGCGGGGTGTTCTGCTGAAACCATAACTAATGTTGTTGTGGGAACACCCGATGTGTCGGCTATAGCGAGTCCTAATCCAATATGTGCTGGCCAAGCACTCCAACTAGATGCAGTCATGGCTAGTGGTGGTTCTAATTGCGATTATTCTCTGGAAATGTTTGATGGATTTGGTGATGGTTGGAATGGAGCATATGTTGAAATATTTGAAAATGGAACGTCAATTGCCCAAATTGGAGATGGTCCGCTAGGAAGTGGATTCGGAGCTACTGCAGTAGATCCAAATCAACAAACGGACATATTCACAGTTACAGATGGATCAGCTCTAGACTTTGTTTGGGCAAGTGATGGAACATTTCCAACTGAGTGCTCATACAATGTATTTGATAATCAAGGAAATAATATTTTAGCGCAAAATTATGCAGGCGGATCGCCTGGTAGTGGAGTAACTGTACTATCTGTAATAGCAACATGTCCTAATGCTGTTGCATATAATTACAGTTGGAGCCCTAATAGTTTATTATCAAACTCGATAATTCAAAGCCCAACAGCAATGCTAACCAGCACTACATCATTTACAGTAACGGCAGACAATGGAAGCGGGTGTTTATCGTCAAATGAAATCATTGTAACGGTAACTACTCCAGCAGTAGGGATAACTGCCACGCCAAGTACAGCATGTGCGGGGCAGATTGTTCAGCTTAACACATCTATAACAGCCGCACCACCAGCAAATTCTAATTGTGATTATTCTCTTGAAATGTTTGATGGGTTTGGTGATGGTTGGAACGGAGCATATGTTGAAATTTTTGAAAATGGGGTATCTATTGCACAAATTGGTGATGGGCCTCTTGGAAGCGGATTTA
>JABHTA010000019.1 GCA_018669945.1 Flavobacteriales bacterium | reverse complement strand
AATGATACAAGCGCAATAGGATGGAATACTGATACGCTGGTTGTAGAGTATAATGGTTGTTATGACACAACTTTTATCGATAGCGTATTTATTATTGGACCAATTGTAGAAGATATCGTTGTTTCGGCTCCAAACGTTTGTGATTCGCCCTATGTAAGAACATTTACAGCTACTTGGATTGATACCACTACCTACGTTTGGCGTTTTGGTGATGGGGATACAATAATATCTTATGGACTTCTTGGCGCAATTCCTGGAGGAACGAACGGGGGCAGAACTACAGGAACTTTTAATAACCCTAGACATGAATATCAAACGTCTGGCGATTACACAGTTACGCTAGAGGCATGGAATCAGAACGCATATCCTTTTGATGATGATTCTTGTGCTTACATAAGTGATGTGCAGGTTCAGATTAGAGACGTAAAAGCAGATTTTTCATACATAGCTGTTGCTTGTGCTTCTGAAGATGTTGCTTTTAGTGCAGCAGCGGCAAATGATGCTGCTTCTTTTATTTGGTCATTCGACAACGGAAATACAGGGTTAGGAGTTGCTGACACTGCAGTTTATCCTGCATCAGGATTTTATGATGTAACATTAACTGCGCTAGATATATATGGTTGTGCGCATGATACGGTGAAGACAATTCAAGTAGTCGCCCCAGCTGCCGCTTTCATCGCAGATACTACCGAGATTTGCTTTGGAGGCACTATCAATTTTACTGATCAGTCAGTTTCAGACACTGCTTTTATGCTTTGGGATTGGAAATTTGGTGATGGCGGCATCAGTATTAACCAAAATCCCTCTTATACTTACATTAGCAGTGGGAATTTTGTCGTAGAATTATTAGCTACAGATTCTGCTGGGTGCGAAGCAACGGCTCAAATGAATGTGGTAGTAATAGAGCCCAATGCTATTTTTATGGCTGATTCGTTGGAGCTTTGCTCAGATGAAAACACCCAATTCACCGACTTATCTCTTCCGTTTAACGGGGCGACCCCCATTTTAAGTTGGGCATGGGATTTTGGTGATTTAAATTCTTCTGCTGCGCAGCATCCAAATCATAGTTATGCACTTGGTGGAGCTTACGATATTATTTTAACAGTAACAGATAGCAGAGGTTGTACTAGTACAGATACTAATATTGCATATATTGATGTGCAGAATGTGCCTATTCCGGCGTTCTTTGCTGATAACATAAAAGTTTGTTACGATGATGCGACTCCGGTCGTTTTTGCAGATACAACTGCCACAGGAGATATCGAATATTGGTATTGGGATATAAATGAAAATGGAACATATACTGCAGATGGCACAGATTCAACGATTGTTTTTCAATATACTGAAAGAGATACAATTGATATTAGTTTAATTGTGGTAACAGGATATGGATGCACAGATACTCTTACCAAACAAGATTATATAATAGCTGTTGGTCCAGTAGCGACATTTATGTTTACACCAGACACGATTTGCAATGGAGATACGGTTGAATTTACGGTTCTTACTACGCAAAATGTAACGGGTTATTCTTGGGATTTTGGAGATGGAGGTGTATCCCCAGATTCCATTGCGCAGCATGCATATAACACTACTCAGTCTCAGTATATAACTCCTGCGTTGCATATTGAGTCCGTTGAGTCATTTGGTATCTGTGAGTTTAACGAAAAACAAGATTCTATATATGTTCATCATATTGACATTGGTTATGCAACGAACCCAACGTTTGGATGCGCACCGTTAGATGTTACATTTCTTAATTCTTCAACCGGGAGTAATTTGGAATATAGTTGGGATTTTGACGAGGGTGAAGGTCTAAACCCATCTGTTAGTCCTACCAATGTTTATGAAACAGCTGGAATTTATAATGTTTCGCTTACAATAATAGAAATGATGACTAACGACAATATCCCACTTGGCTGTATAGATACTATGTCGACTCAAATAGTAGTTTACCCAGATCCTGCTATTCAAATTAATGAAGATGTTAAAATTTGTCTTGGTGATAATGCTTGGCTATCTGTATCGGCAACAGATGCAGTTACTTATGAATGGTCTAACGGTTATGTAGGTGCGCCATTAGTCACTGCACCTATTGATGATCAAACGTTCAGCGTTACAGTTACTGATGTTAACGGCTGTAAAGATTCAGAGTCAGTAAATGTTGGGGTTGTTAATGTCTCGGCAATTAGTATCTCAACCGACTCTCTTGTTGAAGCTGGAAATCCATCGGGTACTTCGACTCTTATTTGTAATGATATTAATATTTGGATTAATGACACAAATGATGTTCCTATTGACGAATCGGCTTATAATTTGGTTTGGACACCTAGCGATGGTTTGTCTTGTTCAACCTGCAGTGAAACGAACTTTGATGCTCAAGTAACAACCTTATATTCGATTTCAGTTACAGACGTTGAAGAAGTTTGCCCTACACAGGTCGCAAGTATCGAGGTAACAGTATTGGATGTGTTTGCATTTGATTTACCCGATTTTTTCTCGCCAAATGGCGATGAAGAAAACGAAGTAGTTCATGTTAAAGGTTATGGGGTAAAAGAACTGCAGGTGTTCGAAATCTATAATAGATGGGGAGAGAAAGTATTCGAAAACACCGAAACTGATTTAAGCGTTATTCAGTGTAAAGACTGCATTGGTGAAGGTTGGGATGGTACATTTAAAGGGAAGCCACAAAATATGGACACCTATGTGGGCGTTGCGGTTGTGAAAAATTGCCATGATGAAGTTTTCACCATTAAAAAGCACATTACACTTTATAGGTGATGGTTGGTCATATAATTTACCTCATTCATCTGTTAAAAGTTAAGATTCATCGTTTATTTTGCGTACTTTTGTGAAAATTCGCTTAATGTGTGCGTTTGTGAGAATATTAAATTTTATCATATCGATTGTAGCATGTCTCTTTTGTAGCCATGTTTTTGGTCAGAGTGTAGGTAATTACTCCGTATTACGTTCTACAGGAATTACTTATTCCTCTATTGCATCTTCTGGAAATAGTTTTGCCAGTTGGCGTTACAACGGAACATATAGTGAAGATGATAATCGAAGCAATCTAACTGATATTGGTTTTGATTTTTGGTACAACGGAATAAGATATACCCAATTTTCGGTATCCACTAACGGTTTCCTTGATTTTTCTTCTTCAAAAGATGATGGAGGGCCTCAAGGTGATGATTTCGGATATATTAATTCAGCCTTTACTCAAGCTGCTGTCGGAAACGCAACGCGGCCAGCATTAGCAGTTTTTTATGACGACATGACGACAACTGGTGGTATAGATCCACTAGGTACTTGTATTAAGTATCAGTTAAGTGGATCATCCCCAAATCAAGTATTAACGGTTGAGTGGGACGGAATGGCAGTTTACCAAAACACAACTCCCGATCTTAATTTTCAGATTAAATTGTACGAGTCTACTGGCATAGTTGAATATATATATGAAACGATGGATAATGGATCCAAAATATTTAGCTACACGATCGGAATTAATGCGGAAACTGTCAGTGCAACACCAACAGCAAGTGAGTTGTTAACTCAGCAAACGGCTAATGGAACAGTTTTTAATAACACTATTCAGAATAATATATCAACGATGCCTGTTGCAAATAGTCAACTAACATTTAATCCTGTTGTGCCAACAGCAGACCCCTCAGGTTTAAGCTTTTCTTCAGTTACAAATACGGGAATGACTTTAAACTGGACAGATAATGCTACTAATGAGGTAGGTTACGTATTGTATTATTCGATTGATGGAATAAACTATTATTTTCAAGTTCAAGAATCCGCTGGCGTTTCGTCTTCAGTAATTACAGGGCTTTCACCAGCTACAAATTATTATTGGCGTGTGTATGCGGTAACTGAGGGTGCATTAAGTAATGCACTAACAGGTAATCAAATGACGTTGGCTCCAGGTACTATTATTTCAGCACAAAATGGTAGATGGGCTAATAACGCTACTTGGGTTGGTGGTGTTCAGCCTTCTGCTGGGGATAACGTTCTGATACGTGATAATCACATGGTGACATTGCGATCAAATGGTAGTTGTAATGATTTAAATATTGGTGAAGGTGTTTCAGGTCAGTTAAGAATAGGTCGCAATAATAGTAGTGCAAAATTCACTCTAAATATGTCAGGTAATCTTAATATTGACAATGGTGGAAAGATTAATGTTCGTAATACGTCTAATGCGACTCATGATTTAAATATTGAAGGGAACATTGTTAATAATGGTACATTAGCTTTTTCTACATCACCAACTGCTACTTGTAGAGTTAGTTTTAATAGCACAACTTCTGATCAATTGATAAGTGGAACCGGAAATAATGGTTTTCACACCATTAATCTTTCAAAAGGACAAATTGAAAAGATACTAGAAATAACTTCAGCAGACTTTTCTTGTAGCCCTGATGGTCTCTTATTTTTAGGAGGAGGAACATTTAAATTTTCATCACCTAGTTCAATCACCACTACAGTTTATGATTTAAATACTAGTATTCCTGCTAATGCAAAAGTGTGGATGAATAGTAGCAATAGTGACTTAACTTTTGCTTCAGGAATTGATTTGGAAGGTGAACTTGTAGTTGATGCTGGAATTATTAACATTGGTGATGCATCGGATGAGAATCTTATTTCCTATGGTGGAAACATTGATATAAATGGTGGATTAGTTAATATTGCTGGTCGATACGATAGAGTGAATAGTGATGCGACCTCAAATTTCAATATTACTGGAGGTGTTATTATTTTAGCTACAATAGGATCATCGTCAAATACACGAGCTCCTTTTACTATAGATGTTGTGGGTTCAACATTTAATATGTCAGGAGGGTCAATTGTACTCCAAAATGAAGGTGGTTCAGGTGCTGAAGATTTGGGGTTCATAAATACAGGTTCAACTTTTGGCTCCGCAGTTGGAGGGTATCTTGAAATTGGTAATGATGCAACTTCTCCTGGTCAAACAATGCAAATTAATTCATCTTTTCCAATAGGCGGTATTAAACTTAATAGTTCTAATGCAACCGGACAATTGCTTACTAACAATTTAATAGTGTCTGGAAACGTTGAGCTTAATGCAGGAATATTTGAGTCTAATAATTTGAATATAAATATTGCGGGAAATTGGGCCAGCAACGGAGCGATATTCTCACCGGGTAACGCGTTAACTACATTTGATGGTAGCAATATCCAATCTATTTCTGGAACGGCCTTAGCAGAATCTTTTAACGATATTACTGTTAATTCTGGCTCAACGGTAAATATTGGTTCAGGTTTCATTGTTTCTGTAACAAACGTATTAATCAATGAAGGCGCACTAGATAATGATGGCATAGTTGATTTTTTTAATGGTTATGTTGGCCAAACAGGAACTCTAAGTGGTGGCGGTACCCATCGGTTATCTGGAGGTGATTGGGATAATAGTACAGGCAACTTTATTCCTGAAAGTAGTACAGTAGAAATGACAGGTTCTTCAAGTGTTCAAACACTCAGAGGTAACACAACATATAATAATCTTACTATTAATAATAGTTTTGGAGTCATTATTGCCACCGATAGTCACAACATTGCAAATACTTTAACGTTGAGTGATGGATTATTTTCAACTAACGATGCTCTTACTTTGCTGTCTTCCGCTAGTGGTACTGGACGAATAGCTGAAATAACTGGAGGTAGTGTATCTGGAAATATTGTTGCTCAACAATATATATCTGGTAATGATAATTGGAGGTTGCTTAGTTCACCTGTAGAAGGTACTACTTTGGCTGATTGGAGTAATGAATTTTGGATGAGTGGATTCACCGGGTCTACATATCCATCTACTTCTTTTACATCAGTTTATACCTATGACGAGACTATTTTTGGCGATTTGGATCAAGGTTATAGCGGTGCTTCCAATGTTGGTAATTCATTAATACCTACGACAGGTTATATTGCTTGGGTTGGAGCTTTACCGGTTGGCAGTGGGGTAACTACAACACTTGATTTAACAGGAACAGTAAATGTAGGTCAAAAGATTGTAAATGTTAGCTATACAGATGACCCAGCTTTTGATGATAGTAATGACGGTTGGATGCTTATTGGTAATCCTTACCCTTCAGATATAGATTGGAGTAAAGTAGATATTGCCGGAGGTGTAGGTAATTTTGCATACGTATATAATCCAGGAACTTCAACATATATAGCTTTAGATCATAATGCTCCAAATATTATCGCTCAGCATCAAGCCTTTTGGGTGAAGTGTACTGATCTTGGCGGTGGAGGTACGGTAACTTTTGAAGAATCTGATAAAGCGGCTGGAGGTGTATTTTATAAGCAGAGCAATTTAAATAGTTTAATTTTAAATGTAGATGGTATGGCTCATCATAATGCAACAAAAATTCGCTTGGATGATAATGCAACTATGAATTATGAGTATAATTTAGATGCATTTAGTTGGCCGAGCACAGACGCAAGTGCACCAAATTTAATGACTCTTGCAAATAATGGTTTCGAACTTGACATAAATACTTTACAAGATACTACTGTTACTGTATCAATTCCAGTTAAACTAACAGTTGGTTTATCAGGTAACTATTCGATTAGTATGGAAGATTCTTCTGCTATTTTAGATCATAGCTGTTTATATCTTGAAGATTTACATGAGGGAATAATAACAGATTTGAGAGTAACTCCAAATTACTCATTTTATATTTCAGATACAGTTACCTCAGCAAGATTTATGCTACATATTGGGGGAAAAGTTACGTTTAACAATCAAAATATTACATGTTTTAATGGAAATGATGGACAAATAGAACTAGAAGGACAAGGCTCTGGGCCTTGGAATTATTCAATCATCAATACTACAACGTCAGATACATCTGTTGTAGAAAATGTGTTTACACAAATTATTTATCCTGAACTTAGCGCTGGTAATTACGAAGTTTCAATTTCTAATACTGATGGATCTTGTGCAACGTCGGTTAATTTTATTTCAATAGAACAACCACCTGTGCTGGAAGTACTGGACTCAATTGTAGATGTTGCTTGTTGGGGTGATGGTTCGGGAGTAATTGATGTGAACCTAGTAGGAGGAACTAGTCCATATAGCTATTTATGGAGTAACGGAAGTAGCGGTCTTCTACAAACAGGATTATCAGGTGGTGTTTATGTATTATCCGTTGTTGATAATCAAGGTTGTGAAAGCGAAAAATCAATCGCAATTAGTGAATCTTCTGCTGTTATAGTTAATACTCAAATCATTGATCCTACTTGCTTTAGTGCATCAGATGGTGAGTTAGTTGTGGATGTTGCCGGAGGCGTTATTCCGTATACATATCAATGGCAAAACGGAGATAGTCTAGCGAGTTTATTAGACTTAAGTGCCGGTATTTACCAATTATCGGTAATGGATGCTAACGACTGCTTTAAGTTTGAAGCAATTACTATATCTGCGCCTCAACAAGTTGTTGCGCAGTTTATGGTGGAAGACACTGTAGGAGTCGGTGAGCTTATTAGTTTTGTTAACTCATCTCAAGGTGCAAATGCTTACTTATGGGATTTTGGTGACGGTAATATTGATAATCAAGTAACAGCGCAATATACTTATCAAGTTCCTGGAACTTATAATGTTATTTTGCTAGCACAGAACAATGGTCTTTGTGGAGATTACTATCATAAAACAATTGTTGTGGAAGACGTAATTTCTGGAGTTACCGAATATTCCCAGCAGAGTTCATTATCTATGCACGTAGCTGGAGATAACTTAATTGTTTCAATTAATACATTATTGAACGAAGAAGCTGACATTATGATATATAATTCAATTGGTCAGATTGTGCAATCACAAAAAGTATTAGGATTAGATACTAAGGTTGCTTTAGTAGAATTACCTCGTGGTGTTTACATTGTTGATGTTCAGAACAGAATCGGAGCAATTTTTGAACCTCAGAAGATTGTTTGGTAAAATTTAATTACTAGAGTAATATGTCAGAATTCTTATAAATATAGGAGTTTGTATAAATTTTTCTCTCGCATTTCAGTTATCATCAATTACTTTAATGTAAATGTACTATCAGTAATTTAATGTTGTTCAAAAAAAAATAATGGGATTCATGGGTTATATATAATTTGCATATTTGTTTTAATAATAGAATAGATAAACTTGTATTGTTTTTATGGATAACACAATGAAATTTCAATAAATGATTGAATTAGTATATTTTTCTCAAGCCGATGATAACTTGTCGTCTGAAGATATTTCCAAGATACTGAAGCGTGCACGTCACTTTAACGCTAAAAACAATATTACTGGGTGCTTGTTATATCATAATAAGGAGTTTCTTCAAATACTAGAAGGAGAAAAAAAAACAGTTTTGGATTTATTTGCTCTAATAAAAAAGGATAAAAGGCATTCAAATGTTTTAGTCCTAGGTGAGGACAAGAAAAATGAAAGAATGTTTTCAGATTGGCACATGGCATTTCATAAGTTCGATAGTCATTTAGAAGAAGAGAACGTTTTTCGTAGTAATATTGTTGCTTTTTCAGAGATGGTTGATAAACCAACGCATGTTATCGATTTGTTTTGGAACATGGCTAGGCACATGACTAATTTCTCTAAATAGTTGCATTGCTTGTGTGTAGTATACTTTAAACTATACATATATTATGTTTGGTGCTATATATTTTGTTTTTTCCAAAAAGTGTTACTAGATAAAATAGTTATTCTAATGGTGGCTATTTGCAGTGCCTATAGGGATATATTTTGAAGAATATCATTAATATTTTTGTCCCGACTAAAAGTATAGGTTTATTTAGATGTCATAATTCTAAATCGAATTATCTGCAAATTCGAGAGTAAACATATTTGTGCGCTAGTGATATGATACGTTAATCAACCAATAATTATTGATAAAAATCAGCTGATTTAATTACTACGGTGAATAGAGTTAAGAAGTTTCTATTTCTGAAGCTCAAGAGCTTCTTCAGCCCCAATAAGTCTTCCATTGAATTCACCGACAACAAATGCACCTTCGTTCCCTAGACCCACTAAATCATTAGCGTATTGCTTAGCTTTTTCGTAAGAATCAAATTCTCCAACAACAAATTTAGTTCTACCATCTTCACTTCTACGCTGTTTAACATTACCTATACTCAATAGTCGTGACAAAGTTTCGGATGGTATTTCATCTCCAAATGCCGCGACTTGAACTCTAAATTTGACTCCTTTAGCGGAACTACCAGATGCTGAAGCTGAAACTTGATTATCAATATCAACGTCATCATTAATTGGTGTAGCTTGACCAGTAGATGAGAGAGGTACTTTCTCACCACCTATCAAGGATACAATAAATGCATCTTCAAATCCTTCTTCTACCATGTTAACTCTGTGTTTCGCAGCTTCCTTGTAGCTTGAGAATACGCCTGAAAAATATCTAGTTATGCCGTCTTCATTAGAAGTGTAACTGAACATTTTAGGTAGTCCTTCAAATATTTTGTTGGAAAGTGTACTTGAATAGGCTCCAAGTTGAACTCTAAACACTAAGTTTCCAGATTTAGCGGCTTCGTCTGCTGGATAAAGGCTGTTAGCTATGCCATCAATTGTGTTTGAAGAAACGGGGGTTTGCACTCCGGTTTTCGGATCAGTTTCAACCAGCACTCCTTTAATTCCTTGACTTGTAAGATATATAAGGTCCTCCACTGCATTATTTAAATCGTTTCGTTCTTCAACTATAATAATTACATCTCCATTTTCTTTGGTTTCAGAGGTAACATTCGGCATGCTCATTAAGTTTCTATATTGTGACTCAGTAAGATTTGTTCTACTACTATCCGCCAATACTAATACTTCGTATTTGCCTACGGTAGCTTTGTTTTCAATTTTTTTGGAACTTGAAACAGGTCTTTCAACGATATTCATATCTAAAAAGGCTCCTGTAGAATCGGTGTATTTGTCATTCCATGCCTGCATCATTTCGTCTGAAATAGCAACACCATGTTCATCTACAAACGAACTATCTGGAGAATCTAATTCATCATCTAGGTAATCTGCAACTCCATCTTGATCTCCATCAAGTGGGCAACCTTTATCATCAACTACAGCTTCAGCAGGTGTTCCAGGACAATCATCTTCAAAGTCTCTTACTAAATCTAAATCTTCATCATCCGTATCAATTCCTTGGAAATCGTAATCGTCACTGGAATCTTCAAAGTCTGAAGTAGGGTCAATACCAATTTGGTAATTCAAATTGAAAGATGTAAAAAGAAATTTATCATTAACCTCGTCTCCAACTCTATCACCCAAGCTTTTATCTGTTACCCCATCAATATAATCAGTAAAGCTAAAGTGCATTGCAGAACCAATTCTAAATTTAACCCGTTCCGATACATGTAAATTTGCACCAATACCAATAGGGATAGCCCACGAACTCTCTGCGTATTTCCCGAAATTATCTAAATCTAGCTCACGAACATCAGACTCATATGTATAATCTCTAGTTAAACGAATAGCTTTATCTGAATTAGCGTCTGTTTCAGACATATTCCTAATTGAACCGTCTTGCCAGTAGTAATATTTATTACCATGTTGGTCATATAAATCTGTTTTTGAAAGGAATTCAAAAGATTCTATTCCAACCATTATATAGGGGTCAATTAATCTTTCTTCTGGCAATGCATGGTTAAAATTATACGAAAGTGCTATTCCTCCCATTCTTACTGTAGACTCAAAATTAAGGTTTCTAGTCAGCGAACGCTCATTTGCACCAAGTTTGCCAAAAAGAACATAAAAATTCATGTCCAAGAAGTCGGTCAGCGGCTGCGTTACCCTTAAGTTGTAACCAACTCTACTAACAATAGGAAGATTCGTTTTTTGTCCTTTAGTTATGTCACCATAAAATGTAAACATTCCGGTACCGATTCCAATTGTCGGTTTAAAAACTACTCCTGATGGAGCTTTAGGTGTGGCTATAGAAGTAGTATCATCTTGGCCTAAGGAGTATCCTGCCCATAGCCCACAAGTTAATATCAAAAATATGACCCTATTCACCATTTTTATTGACCTTTCAATAATTGCAATCCGGCTTGTACGTTAATAACCCACAAAGGTTTTAGTCGTACAATCTTAATTAACTGTCTAAAGTATGAATATTGAATGTCATATTCTCAATAAATATAATAAAATTGTTTATTTTTTGTACAGTATAAATTACTGTATCCATTTCTGATTAGAAATCATCAAAGCTTCTTGCACGGTTATTCTTGTTCCGTCATTGTATGCAGAAACAAACGGACCAGGCAGTTCATAACCCGCGGTTACCACATTTCTTCTATTTCTTGCTGTTTTATAAGTATCAAAACCGCCAATAGTATATTTAATCCATCCGTCATGGTTCTCTAATATGATTGGCCCTTCAGAGAAGCTAAATGCACGTTTAAAATAGGAATCGGGTTCAACGGGTATGTGACCTGCACATATTTGTACTTTATACGTTACCCCATTTTCTGGAAACGGAATAGAAGGCGTTTGTTCTATTGTTGCCTCAACTATTGGTGTGGGTTCCATGAGATTAGGTAAGTTATTCTGTACTTTATTTGCAGTTATTTCTGTATAATTTTCAACTATTAATTTAGCTGCTTCTGGTTGGTTGCTGCTTGGTGTAATTTTTGCCTTTTTAGTTTCTTCATTATGCAGGTAAGCAAATGCACCATCCATGTTCCTTAATTGCTCCGCATTTATAACGCTCGAAGTAACCGTATATGTGATGTAAATTGGGTTATCTTTAGGAACACTCATCCAAACAAATTTCGCTTGTGAATCAACATATGAGAAGACAGCATTATTTGTTTCACCTCCTTTTACTTCGGTAATTCCTGCAGGTAGTTGTTCTTGAGCTTTTGCAAAACCTTCAATACCATTTTGGGTGATGCTAATTTCAATTTTAAATGTACCATCTCCCATATCTTTTACTTTTCTTTCTCCAAGTACAATTGGCTCAGATGTTGTTTTAGGAGCTTGTTCTACTTCTAGTTCAGTTGAAGTAGTTTCTGGTTCAACTGGGGTTTCTGTAATAGTTTCTGGTTCAACTGGAGTTTCTGTAATAGTTTCTGATTCAACTGGGGTTTCTGTAATAGTTTCTGATTCAACTGGGGTTTCTGTAATAGTTTCTGGTTCAACTGGGGTTTCTGTAATAGTTTCTGATTCAACTGGGGTTTCTGTAATAGTTTCTGGTTCAACTGGAGTTTCTGTAATAGTTTCTGGAACTATTTCAGCAGGAATTGATTCGACAACTTGTTCGGTCCCTACAAGAATTTTATTATTAGGAATATCCACTGTTTTTCTTTCATTATTATAAAGGTATGAGAACTTTCCTGATACAATTTGCTCCCCCGCTACTTCAGAACCAACTGTTACTTTGTACTTTATTGTAAATTCATTTGCTTGTGGCAGCGCCATCCAGATTAGCTTTACCTTATTGTCATTATAGGTGAATGATGCGCCTTGAGTTTCAATAGCTTCAGCCATAAAACCTTCTGGTAATTCTTGAACAATTTTTGCAAAGCCAGTTACATCGGTTTTGTCAATGACAATCTCTACAACAAATTCTCCACCTGGTTCAATTTGATTTGGTGTGTTTTGAGTGACTTTAACTCCTTCTCCAAAAATCACATTCATGATAAGAGCTAGAATTAAATTAGAAAATAAAATAAGGCCTTTTAACATAGTTTCTTGTTTGAGATTAATTCATATAATCTGCTTGCCAACAAACTTAGCCGAATAAGAATGTGTTAATAAGTTGTTAATATTCTACTTACAAACAAGAATGTGTTAAAAAGCAAAAATTCTAGTACTTAGAATTAACTAATTGTAAGATAATTGATTGAAATACAAGAATATTACTGTTCAAAAAAGAAGTCAATCATGTCGCACAGTTGCTTGATTGTTATATTTAACTCTCCATCAAGAAACTTGTCTAAACAAATCAATGCTTCATTTGAATGAATAATTCCATCTTTATCAAAATCAGCAAACAGAAACTCTTCAGGAATAGCAATGTGTTTACCGATTCGGTTGTGTTTAACAATTATCTTGTCGATATCTTTCATTTCTTCTAGGTTGTTAATGTGATGAACCTTTAATATAGTACTTGCAATACCTGTTGAATCTCTCTGCATAAATTTTCTAAGAAAGTCTTCATCAGTAATTGTTACCCCATCTTTATTTACGTGTGCGGTGTCAGCCGTGTTTTTTTCTTTATCCATAAAGTCAGGAACTCCATCTTGGTCTGTATCGACCGGACAGCCAAGTTCATCCACAACGGCACCTTTAGGCGTTTGTTGGCACATATCTAATGCATCTTTAACCCCATCTTCGTCATTGTCCTCATTAATTATTTCATCAAAATCGGTATTTTCAAAATAGTTGCTGTCGCTTTCTTTTTTCCCAATTGTATAGGTAAGTGAAAAGTTAGTTGATATTATTTTGTCATTTTTATTATCTTCACTTATATTATCAATCCAGTCAGAGTTAGTGTATGAATATGTTCCACTAACTCTCATATTTAAATAGTCAGTCAACTTGCAATTAATACCTAATATTAAAGGAATTGCTATAGTACTTCTTAAATAATCTTCCGTAGGGTCCGTTAATTGCGTTTCATATTCGTAGTCGCGTTTGATTTCAGTCGCTGTAAGTTTATTTTCTTCTGTTTCAGCTTGGTTCATCAAGGTACCATCTGCCCAATAATAATAAGTGTTATTATTATCGTCTGCTAAATCGCCATACGGATCGAACTTTAAGTAACCTATACCGGCAGACAGGAAGGGCGTGAAAAGGGCCTTAGGCCCTAAAAGAAATTTATTATCTAAATACAGACTTACTCTAAAATCAAATTGAGAAACTTTAGATTGAAAGTACAACCTACGAACAGAAGAGTTTTCATATTGAGATATTTTACCGAACATTGCATTACCTGAAAGGCCAATTAAGCCACCAAATCTCTTTTCAATAAAGAAGTTATATCCACCTCTAAAGCTATTAAGTGCGTTATATTTTTGATTTTGATTTAAATCGCCTTTAAATGATAATAAATCGTAACCCGCCCCAATTGTAATATAGTCTTTGTTTTGAGCAATTGAAGTGATACTTGCCGTAATGATTAGTGCAATGGTAAAAAGTCTTCGTAACATATAGTAAAAATAGTAATATTTTTAGAAGTTGGGTTGGTGCATGAATTTACCGTAAAAATCGTTGATTATTTGAACAGATTCTTCTGGTGTGTCCGTCAAATGAATTAAATTAAGGTCATCTGCATTTATATTATTTTCCTCTAAAAGTGTGTTCTTAATCCATTCAAACATTCCTGCCCAATATTTTTTATTCTGAAGAATAATTGGAAATTTTCCTATTTTTTTAGTTTGAATTAGCGTGATTGCTTCAAATAATTCATCTAAAGTTCCGAAACCTCCTGGAAGCACAATAAAGCCTTGAGCATATTTTACGAACATTACTTTTCTGACGAAAAAGTAGTCGAAAGTCAATAGTTTATCTTGGTCGATATACGGATTTGAAAATTGCTCGAATGGAAGCTCTATATTTAAACCAACAGATTTTCCATTTCCTCTTTTTGCGCCTTTATTTGCGGCTTCCATTATTCCAGGGCCGCCACCAGTAATAACACCGTAACCTTGCTGGGTTAGTTGGAAAGCAGTTTCTTCAGCAGCAATGTAATATTTGTGATCAGCTTTAGTTCTTGCAGAGCCAAATATAGATACGCAAGGACCGATTTTGCTTAGTCGTTCAAAACCTTCAACAAATTCTGACATGATTTTGAAAATCTGCCATGAGTTTGATGTTTTGATGTCGTTTAATGTTTTATCACTAAAAGCTCTTTTTAATTTGTCTTGTTCACCCATCATAAAATTATTTTCGTCAAATATTATATTTTTACTTGGCTTATACCAATATCCAAGACTGGAATAAATATCTTTTTTATTGAAATTGTTTAGTTTCGTGTCAATCTTCTAAAAGCAAAGAAATATGCGAGTTTTCTCCTTAAAATTATTGATTCTACTTCTTTCTGTTTACACCGCTATTTCTCCTGTGAGAGCAGATGAAGGTATGTGGATTCCAATGTTACTCAAACAATTAAACGAGGCAGATATGCAATCTAAAGGATTAAAGCTTTCGGCAGAAGATATCTATTCTGTAAATAACTCCAGTTTGAAAGATGCAATTGTACATTTTAATGGAGGTTGTACGGGTGAAATTATTTCTGGTCAAGGATTACTTATTACTAATCATCATTGTGGTTATGGCCAAATACAAGCGCACAGCACTTCGGAAAGAAATTATCTTGATAGTGGCTTTTGGGCAATGTCTCAAGAAGATGAGTTGCCAAACGAAGGACTATACGTCACTTTTATTGTTAGAATGGAAGACGTAACTAAAAAGGTTTTAAGCGGTGTTACTGATGACATGAAAGCTCGTGACAGGAATACAGCAATTAAAAACAATATAAACGAAGTAAGTGAAGAATCTACAAAAGGGACGGAGTATGACGCTATTATTAAGCCTTTTTATTATGGCAATCAATATTATATGTTTATCACAGAAACGTTTACCGACATCCGATTGGTTGGAGCTCCGCCAGCATCTATTGGTGAATTTGGTGGAGATACAGACAACTGGATGTGGCCGAGACACACAGGAGATTTTTCAATCTTTAGAATATACGCTAATGCAGAAAATAAACCAGCCAAGTATTCACCAACTAATGTTCCTTATCAACCTAAACATTATTTACCCGTAAATATTGAAGGAATTAAAGAAGGTGATTTTACCATGGTGTTTGGTTTTCCTGGAAGAACTAGTGAGTATCTTTCTTCTTTCGCGTTAGACTATATCATAAATATTCATAACCCCAAGCGCATTGCTTTTAGGGATAAAACCTTAACTATATTGGAAGCTGACATGAAGATTAATGTAGATGTGAAGTTAAAGTATTCGCATAAAAAGAAAAGCGTAAGCAATTCTTACAAGCGATTTAAGGGAGAAATAAAAGGGTTAAATAAATTAAATGCAATTGCCGCTAAACAAGATTTGGAGAAGAAATTTACTGAAGCGGCTTTAAATAGTCCACCACATAGTGAGAAATATGGGAACATAATTCCACAGCTTGAAAAGCTATACAAAGAGCAGGAGAAATACTCTATGGCTCGAGCATATTTCTTAGAGTTTATGTACTACTCAGGACCAGATATGATGAATTATGCTGTTGGTTTTCGCCCTGTTCTAGGGCAATTGACTTCTCATAGTGAGAACACAGTAGAAGTTGACAAAGCAGTTGCTAGATTGAAACTGAAGAGTAAACATTACTTCAAAAATCTGCACCTACCTACCGAAAAAAAATTGTTTGCGCAATTGCTTCAAGTTTATTACGAAAATGTAGATAAAACCCTTCACGGAAAAGCGTTTGAGTTGCTTGAAGGTAAATTTAAAATGGACTACAAAAAATTTACAAATTATGTTTATTCAAAAACAGCTTTTGTGAATCAAAAAAAATGTATGAATATTCTAAATAACATGAATGAATCTGCTGCTATTGCTTTAAAAAAAGATGTTGGTTATCAAGTAATGAATGCTATTGCAACAGCTTATTATCAATTGGTAAAGCCGAGACAAACTGAATATGCGCATGATATTGAACAGTTGAGCAAGTTTTATGTAGAAGGGTTACAAATTCTACTGCCAAATGAAAAAAAGTATTATCCAGACGCGAACAGTACCTTGCGGTTAGCTTATGGGCAAGTTAAGGGTTCTGAGCCAAGAGATGGTGTTGTTTATGATTTCTACACCACTTTAGATGGCGTCATTGAAAAGCATGACCCAAATAACCCAGACTACGTATTACCTAAAAAATTGGTTGACATCTATAATGCTAAAGATTATGGACCTTACGCTCAAAACGGGGAAGTTAGAGTTTGTTTTACAGCATCTAACCATACTACGGGTGGTAATTCTGGAAGCCCCGTATTAAATGGAGATGGTCATCTTATAGGCGTTAATTTTGATAGAAGCTGGGAGAGTACAATGAGCGATATGATGTTCGACCAAGAACGATGCAGAAACATAGTTGTTGATATAAATTACGTATTGTTTATCATCGATAAATTTGCAGGTGCAGGTCACCTCCTAAAAGAAATGAATGTTATTACAAAAGCATCAAAAATACAAGAGGAAATTGATAGTTGGAATGGCGAGATAGTTAAGGACGCCAACAACGCAGAAGCATATAATAGAAGAGGGTTAGCATATTTTAGTTTGGGTAATCTAGATAATGCGTTAACAGACTTTTCAAAAGCGGTAGAATTAGATTCTAAAACTGCTAATTATTTGTTTAATCAGGCTACAGTAATGGCGATAAACAATGAATTTGAAGATGCACGGAATATTTTATCTAAAGCTATCGAAGTTAATCCACAATATGCTGAAGCATATTACAACAGAGGAAAAATAAACGCAGATTTAAATAACTTAGGAGAGGCAATACATGATTTTACAAAAGCAATCGAAATTAACTCTGATTATTCGCAAGCTTATAACAATAGGGGAGTTGCTAAAAACATTCTAACGGGCTCCAAAGAAGGTTGTGCCGACATGAAAAAGGCGATGGAATTGGGTTCTGAAAGGGCTAAATTAACTTACGAAAATTGGTGCGAATAGAATTTAGGTTTTCTATTTTATTGATATTTTATT
>JABHTA010000180.1 GCA_018669945.1 Flavobacteriales bacterium | reverse complement strand
CCCGGTATTACAGTATTTATCGGCTGCTGGTGTAGGAACTATTGGTATCATCGATTTTGACACGATAGAATTGAGTAACCTTCAAAGACAAATTCTATTTACAACTGAAGATATTGGAAAAAACAAAGCTAAGGTTGCGGCCAAGTGGTTGTCAGGACTTAATCCCAATGTAGATTATATAGTTTACCCAGAACGTTTGACCACAAAAAATGCATTGTCGTTATTCAATGATTTCGATATCGTTGTTGATGGTTCAGATAATTTCGCAACTCGGTATTTAGCTAACGATGCTGCGGTGATAACAAACACTCCACTAGTTTATGGTGCGATTTACAAATTCGAAGGACAAGTGTCGGTATTCAATTATCAAAATGGACCGACTTACCGGTGTTTGTATCCTGAGCCCCCTGGTTATGGTGCAATGACAAATTGTTCCGACATTGGGGTATTGGGGGTGCTTCCTGGGATGATTGGAACATACCAAGCGAATGAAACGCTCAAGATTATTTTGGGAATTGGCGAGGTGCTCAAGGGAAAGTTGCTGCTGATTAAGGCACTCAACTATGAATCACAAAAACTTTCTATTTCAAAGAATCAACATGAAATAGACAAGGTAATGGCCAAAGCAGACGAATTTGAAAACAGGGATTATGATGTTCTTTGCACTACGAATATGACTGTTGTGTCTGAAATTAACGCGAGTGAGTTAAAGCAGCTTTTGGGTAATCAAAATATGACAATAATTGATGTCCGAGAATCATTTGAAGAGCCGCGACACAAAGAACTAAATGCTAAAAATGTTCCATTAGGTGTGATAAATTCGGTTGATTTAGAGCTACCACTAGACGAGCAAATTGTAGTTTATTGCCAGCATGGTATTAGGAGCAAAAGGGCAATAGAAATATTGAAGCAAAAGGGATATCAAAATCTTGTAAATCTTACTGGCGGTATCGTAACTTGGAATTAATATGGAAAAGAAAACACCAAAATCAATTTTTATTGAGGGACCCATTAGTCCTGAAAAAATTGCCAATTCAATTGCACATCATCAGGTAAAAACAAATATCGGTGCACATGATATATTCCTGGGTCAAGTAAGGGCTGATGAGATTGACGGAAAAACTGTTCGAGCGATTGATTATAGCGCACATATTGAAATGGCGGAAAAGGAAGTTCACATAATTAGGGAATCGGCTTTTGAGAAATACGACTTAACTTGCATGCACATATACCATAGTAATGGTATTGTAAATGCTGGTGAATTATGTTTGTTTGTTTTTGTGTCGTCTAAACATAGAAACGATGCGTTCGATGCGTGCCGCTATATTGTTGAAGAAATAAAGAAAAAGGCACCAATCTTCGGACGAGAGATTTTTGAGAATGACACCCACCAATGGAAAGTTAATACAGACTAAAATAGCAACTTAGAAGTTCACAGAATGCTTTTCAGCCATAGTCTTTTACCTTTATTAGTAACTTGTGATCGTGAAAAATTACATTTTGTTTTTCTTGTCTTTTAGTAACGTTAGGTTGCTATTCGCAGAACAAGTCATGGGTTACACAACAACCACATCTTTTTCATTATTTAGCTTAATACTTTAGAAGTCTAAATACACTTTTTTCACCTATGCTATTTTTAATTGTCACAAAATAGTAACCAGAATTACCTTCTATTTCTAAGCCAATTACATCTACATTTGTGTGCAGTTGGTTTGAGACTAGCTGACCTAACTCGTTTTCGACTTCAATAATTATTTCATCCTGTGATTTACTGAATTCAATTGTAATTTGACCAGATGTTGGATTAGGATACATTTTTAGTTCATCGCTTAACTCATTTTCGAGTAGCCCAATGGTAACAATGGCATAACATGCAGAAGTATCAATACATCCATTGTTATCTATTTGCACAGCATAATTCCCATCTGAGTCAACTATAAATATTTGATTAGTTTCTCCACTTATAAAGCTTCCTACATCACAGTCTATCCACTGATAAGCTCCCCCGTTTTGGTTTGAGCTTAAAGTTAATCCTAATACGGTGATGGATGTATCAATAGCAGGAAGAACATTTAAGGATATTGTTACCGTAGAATCACAACTGTAGGGGCCGAT
>JABHTA010000158.1 GCA_018669945.1 Flavobacteriales bacterium | reverse complement strand
TAAATTATCTTTTTGCGAAGTACCAGTAACCTATCGCAAAAGAGTAGGGGTATCTAAAATTGCAGGTACGTTTAAAGGAACAGTAATGGCGGGGTATAAAATTATATTTACTTTATTTAAATACGCATAGGTGGAAACAGTTTACTTCATAATGATTGCAGTTTACGGAGCTTTTATATTGTTCATTTTTCTGTATTCGTTGATGCAAGCTAATTTGGTGCTCAATTACTGGAAGTCGAAGAGAGAGGAAAGATTAAAGATTAAAGAACAACGTGGAAAGTTAAAAGATGAAAGTTGTCATGCTGAGCCTGTCGAAGTATCAACGTTCATCCCTCCCATGGTTACCATTCAACTCCCTGTGTTTAATGAAAAGTATGTGGTTGAAAGGCTTATCGATTGTGTCATTCAATTTGACTACCCAATTGATAAACTCGAAATACAAGTACTAGACGACTCAACAGATGATACTATTGAAATTATTACAAATAAGGTGGCCGAGGTGAAAGCAAAAGGGTTTGATATTGTTCATATAACAAGAACGAATAGGCAAGGCTATAAAGCAGGTGCTTTGGCTGAAGCTACGCCTATTGCAAAAGGAACATATATCGCCATATTTGACGCAGATTTTTTACCAAAAAAGAACTTTTTACAAGATACGATTCCACATTTTCAAGATAAAAATGTGGGAGTCGTGCAAACAAAATGGGAGCATTTAAATAAAGGTTATTCTACGTTAACATCTCTTCAGGCGTTTGGTTTGGATGCACATTTTACTGTTGAGCAAAAAGGCAGAAATTTTGCTGGGTATTTCATCAATTTTAATGGCACAGCAGGTATTTGGAGGAAATCATGTATTCTAGATGCGGGTGGTTGGGAATCGGATACGTTAACCGAAGATTTAGATCTGAGTTATCGAGCACAATTAAAAGGATGGAAGTTTAAATATCTTGAAGAGGTGGAGGCGCCAGCTGAGCTTCCTGCAACTATGAGCGCACTTAAAACACAACAATTCCGTTGGTCTAAAGGTGCGGCAGAATGCACACGAAAAAATTTAGTACGTGTATTGCAATCAAATAATGTCAGTGTATCAACAAAGCTGCACGCTATTTTTCATTTGATGAATAGCTTCTTGTTTATCTGTATATTTTGCTTAGCGCTATTGAGCGTGCCCATGCTGATTGCTAAAAATAACTTACCGGATCACCAATACATTTTTAAATTCGGTTCTTTGTTTTCTATTAGTTTGATCATACTATCTTTCTTTTATTGGGCATCTTATAACACCAAGTTTAAGAATAAACTCATAGCCTTTCTATTCTTTTTAGTCAAGTTTCCCTTGTTTTTGTCTGTGTCTATGGGGTTATCTCTGCATAACGCCATCGCTGTGTTAGAGGGGTACATGGGAAAGAAATCGCCCTTTGTTCGAACGCCAAAATTCAACATCACCGCTAACGATGATAAGTGGAAAGGGAACCAATATATAACCAATGCAATAACCCCCTTAACAATGCTTGAAGGAGCATTGGTCTTATACTTCGTATATGGCATGTATCTATCGTTTGTGTATGGAGATTATGGCCTAATGCCATTCTACGTTATGCTAACCATAGGTTTTGCCATCGTATTTTATTACTCAATTTATCATTCGGTGAATATGTTGATGAATAAAAAAAACAAACTACGTAAAGCGCAGCTTGCTAATTTAAAAACAACATAATCTAGCCCTTGATACTAGACTAATAATAAAAAAATGTCCTATTTAGAAACAACCAAAGACGTATATAAAGCAGCAGCATTAAAGCCTGACGTAGGTTTGTGTTGTACCACAACTCCAGTTTGGCAATTACCAGGATTAGAAATTCCTAGTATCATGTTAGAAATGAATTACGGTTGCGGAAGCACAGTTAATCCGAGAGATTTAGTTAACAATCCTAAAATACTTTACGTTGGTGTAGGAGGAGGAATGGAGCTTTTACAATTTGCATACTTCTCTCGCCAAAAAAATGGTGTTATTGGAATTGATGTAGTTGACGAAATGCTAGAAGCGAGCCGCAAGAATTTTGTTTTAGCGGAAGAAAAAAATGCTTGGTTCAAATCGGGTTTTGTGGATTTAAAAAAAGGAGATGCTTTAAATCTCCCGATTAAAGACGAGTCTATTGACGTAGCTGCCCAGAATTGCTTGTTCAATATTTTTGAAATTGAAGATTTAAAAAAGGCACTACACGAAATGTATAGAGTATTGAAACCACATGGTCGTTTGGTACTGTCTGATCCAACATGTGAAGATTCAATTCCTGAAAACTTAAAGTTGGATGAGCGCTTGCGAGCTCTATGTTTGAGCGGAGCGCTGCCATTAAAGGATTATATTAAAATGATTACTGATGTAGGCTTTGGAACAGTTGAGATTCGTGCTAAACGTCCGTATAGAATTTTAGATCGAGAACATTATGATACTAATCAAAATATATTTATTGAAAGTGTTGAAGTATGTGCCATAAAAGACCCCATGCCTATAGATGGACCATGTGTTTTTACAGGAAAAACTGCAATTTATCATGGTGCAAATGACAGTTTTGACGATAATAAAGGACACCTTATGGTACAAAATCAACCTATTGCAGTTTGCGATAAAACAGCAGACAATTTATCTGAATTGGGTAGAAAAGATATTTATATCTCGGAATCAACTTACTTCTATGATGGAGGCGGGTGCTGTTAAATAGCAGAAGATCGACTTAAAGTAATTATTAGGATATTTTAAAGTTTGGATAACCCATCTAAGAAACTAAATCAATAACAAAATTTATCTATTGCCCTTGGCATATAGATCTATGCAATGAGACGAAGCTTTAATGTGTTGACGTTAAAAACGGTCTAATGGATAATGCTTCACGATGAAATATTTTTAACTCTTCCAACAACGCCATCCTCAAGCATAACTTTAATACCATGCGGATGGTTAGTTGAATTAGTTAAGATTCGTTTGACAATGCCTCCTGTTAATTCTCCAGATCGTTGATGTTGTTTCTGCACGACTTGTACTTTAGTTCCAACTTCAATATTCTTTCTAATAGTACCTTCAGACATATTAGTCTCCGCTCCTGTTAAATTTTATTTTATTTTCTTTTGGCGGTCTTGGACCTCGCAAATGAATAATTAATCCATCTAAAAAATTACGTAAAAGTTGGTCACCGCAAGGCATGTATTTTTCATGATTTTCATTTCTAAACACAGCGCCAAGCTCACTTTTAGTAACAGTGAAATCGACTAGCGCACAGATTTTTACGATTTCATCGTCTCTAAGCTTATGTGCTACTCGGAGTTTTTTAAAAGTATCGTTGTTTGATAATCCCATAATTATAAAATAGTATTTGGCAAAAATAAATGATAATGCTGAGCTTGTCAAGTAAGTAGGAATGTGTTGTTAACAAGTCAGTTTAGATAAACAGAGATGACGGTGTTATGAATTACCTTTGTATTAAACTCAGAAATGATGTCTTTATTGGTTGTCATTTCACAAACAATATATTATGTCATTTAATACATTAGGGCTTGAAGAAGAGCTACTAAAGGCAGTTAGCAAACAAGGTTATACTGAACCATCTCCAATACAAGCGAAGTGTATTCCGGTGGTTTTAGAGGGCAAAGACGTTCTAGCATCTGCGCAAACGGGAACGGGGAAAACAGCAGGCTTTACGCTTCCTATTTTACAAATTCTATCAAAAGGTCCGCAATTAAGAAAAAGACCTATTCGTTCGCTAATACTTACGCCAACTAGAGAATTGGCTGCGCAAATATTAGAAAATGTGCAAGCGTATAGCTCTTTTTTAGATATCGAGTCAATGGTAATATTCGGTGGGGTAAATCAAAATCCTCAAGTTACCAAGTTGAAAAGAGGAGTTGATATTTTAGTCGCAACACCTGGGCGTCTTTTAGATTTGCACAATCAAAAACATTTATCGCTAGCTAATGTTGAAATTTTGGTTTTAGATGAAGCTGATAGGATGTTAGATATGGGTTTCTTACGAGATATAAAACGTGTATTGGCGTTAATCCCAAAAAAGCGACAAACCCTATTGTTTTCGGCAACGTTTTCGAAAGAAATTAAAAAGTTAGCTCAAGATTTCTTAATTAACCCTGTTTCTATTGAGGCAACTCCTGAAAATACTACCGCAGAGTTAGTTAAACAAAAAGCGTTTCGGGTTGACAAAGGACAGAAAACGAAGCTTATAATTAAATTAATTTCTGAAGGTAACTGGAGTCAGGTATTGGTTTTTACCAGAACTAAACATGGAGCGAATCGCTTGAGCGAAAAAATGGTGAAAGGTGGTATTACCGCTTCTGCAATTCATGGGAACAAAAGTCAAGGCGCAAGAACAAAGGCTTTAGCAGGTTTTAAAGCAGGAAGTATCAGAGTGCTTGTAGCCACAGATATTGCTGCTCGTGGTTTAGATATCCCTTTATTACCTCACGTAATTAATTTTGAGTTGCCCAATGTTCCAGAAGATTACGTGCATAGAATTGGCAGAACAGGTAGGGCAGGGGCAAGTGGCGAAGCGCTTTCATTGGTTAGTGCCGATGAAGTTGATTATGTTATTGGAATTGAGCGTTTATTGGGCGAGACTCTAAAAACTGATATTATTGAAGGATTTGAGCCTAGTAATGCTCCTTCGGAAAAAGCGGATAAACCGCAGCAGAGAGGCAACCAAAATTGGAAAAATAAATCAAGAGGAAATAGAAATAGAAGTTCCAGTGGAGGTGATAACTCAAGTCGAAAAAGACCTAGTGGAGGGAACAGTAGTTCCGGTAAAAGAATAAAATTTAAGCGTAATTAGGGCAAAGGTTAATTCAAATCATATTTTATGAACCAAGCCAGAGCGGCATAATTAAATGTGCATTTACAATCGCTTATTATAGTATTGTTCAAAAGCTACAATTATATCCTGCAAATCTGTTTTTTTGATATTCGTAGAACAAGGCAAGCTGATACACGATTCATATAATGCTTGAGAAATATTATCATTGTTAACATAATTACATTGTTTAAACATAGATAATTGATTCATAGGTTTCCACAATGGCCTTACCTGAATATTCAATTTTGTTAGATGCTCTATTAACTTAACTTTATGTTCACCGACATTGATTGTTATTAACCAATTATTTTGAAACATTTCTTTTGTTGTTTCCGGAAATTGAATTCCGAATTTTGTTAATTTGTCTTTATAAAATTCAGCTACTTCATGTTTTTTATCAATAAAAGATGGAAGCATTTCCATTTGAGCTACGCCAATTGCGGCAAGTATATTTACTAACCTATAATTATAACCAACTTCATCGTGTATATATTCAAAAGAATCTGATTTAGCTTGTGTTGTGATATGCTTTGCCTTTGTTGCCAATGCTTTATCATCAGTAACTATCATTCCACCACCGCCGGTCGTGAGAATCTTATTTCCATTAAAGGAAAAGCACCCAAGTTTTCCAAAAGTTCCAGCGTGTTTTTTCTTAAATCTACTACCTAGAGCTTCTGTAGAATCTTCTATAACGGTAATATTATATTTCTTTGCTAACTCACATAACTTCTCAATATCTCCCATATTGCCAAGAACATGAACCGGCATTATGGCCTTAATTGGTTTATTTGTTTCACGGCACAAACAAACCCCATCAACTTGCCGTGTTTTGTTCTTGAGATAATCTTCCAATAAATCCAAGTCCATTTGCCATGTTTTAGGGCAGACATCAATAAATATTGGTGAAGCCCCCGTGTACCTAATGCTATTAACAGAGGCTATGAATGTGATATTCGGAACAATTACTAAATGATTTTCATTAACATCAGAGAGTAATAAGGAAACATGCAAAGCAGCAGTACCATTAGATGTTGCTACGGCATATTTTGCTCCTGTATATTCGGTGATTTTTTGCTCAAACAAGTCGACATACTTACCTACCGACGAAACCCAATTAGTATCTAAACACTCTTTTACATACTTCCATTCATTACCAGAAATATTGGGTACAGATAAGGGTATCATCTAAATGTTTTTATATTTCTGATTTTTTGGATCTGCGATTACGCCAGAACTTATTATTTTGTCAATTTCTTTTATCCCATTTGGAACTGTCTTAGTAATTTTAAACCCAAGAACTTCCCTAATTTTGTCGAAATTCACTCGATAATCACGGGGATCTTCGTTTTTTTCAACATATTTGACCTGCATATTTGGAATAATTTTTCCGATTTCATCAACTAGCATCTTTTTCGTGTAGTTTTCTGCTGTGTCTCCTACATTAAATACTTGATTATTGACTAACTTTGCATCAGATTCTAAAACCAAACTCACCGAATTGGCCAAATCGTAGACGTGACAATACGGCCGCCAAAACTGTTCACCAAAAATTAATAATTCCTGTTTTAAACTCACATCTCTAGTGAACTCATTAACCGTAAGGTCAAATCTAAGCCGAGGTGAAGCGCCATAGACAGTGGAAAACCGCAGGACCGTTTTTGATATTTCAGAAGATTTGTTCTCTTCTAATATAAATTTTTCAAATTTAACTTTTAATTCTGCGTACAATGAAACAGGATTAAGTTCAGAGTCTTCAACGACATAAGATTCTGGGTCGCTCATTTTTCCATAATTGCTGCAGGTTGAAGCGAATACGAATTTATCAACTCCCAACTCCACGCATTTGTTAAATAGGTTCTTAGAACCATCCCAGTTTATTTCGTGAGCATCTTTCGAAAACTTATTGCAAGCCGGATCACCAACAATTGCTG
>JABHTA010000071.1 GCA_018669945.1 Flavobacteriales bacterium | reverse complement strand
GCCCTTTTTCTGTAGGTGATTGGATTCGATCTCCAGATCGTAATATTGAAGGTACTGTTGAAAAGATTGGTTGGCGCGTTACTCAAATTAGAACCTTTGATAAACGTCCTTTATACATTCCGAATGCTATATTTTCTCAGATTGCTTTAGAAAATCCATCTAGAATGACTAATAGACGAATTAATGAAACAATAGGTATACGCTACGACGATGCAGGCAAGATGAGAGAAATTATCGAACTCGTCAGAAAAATGCTATTAGCACACCCTGACATTGATCAGGACAAAACATTAATTGTTAACTTTAATGCCTTCGCTTCGTCTTCGTTAGATTTTTTTATTTATACATTTACTAAGACTACTAATTGGGTGGATTATCACCAAATCAAACAGGATGTTTTGCTTAAAGTTTTGGATATAATAGAAGGGCAGGGAGCGGAGACCGCATTTCCAACATCTACTATTCACTTGGAAGATAGTAGTATGTTAAAAAATATCGATAACGAATCGTAAGGTTCTTTCCAGAATAAAAATTTAATACTCTCCTATCTAATATGACCGATATTTTTAAACGATATAATTTAAAATATTTTTGTTTTCTGCTTGTCGGTTTCTTTATGTTGAGTTTAATTGGCTGTGTTAATTATGGACCTGTTTCATTAAAGAGCGAAAGAAGTAGATATAATTTGGCGATTCAAAAAACGAATGACGAACAATTATTACTAAATCTTGTGCGATTAAAATATAGAGATACTCCATTTTTTATGGAGGTTAGTAATATTGCTTCACAGTTTAGTTTGAAGAGTAAGGCGGGTATCTCAGCCCAACTAGAGAGCATAGTTGAAGATATTTTTAATCTTGGGGCAAGTGCCTCTTACGAAGAAAGTCCAACGGTAAGTTATTCTCCTCTTCAAGGAGATAAATTTGTTAAAAATATTTTGTCTACTATTCCATTGAAGACAATAGCTCTTTTGTTTCATTCGGGTTGGAGTGTTGAACGAATTTTTAGAATTTCATTTCAATCATTGAATGATCTTGAAAATGCACCAGGTGCTTCGGGCCCAACACCAAAGCTTGCTCCAAATTATGTGGAGTTTCAAAAGGCTATTTATTATTTACAGGAATTAGATAATAGAGATACTTTAAGTGTTCTTTATCAAGAGCAAGATGGGCAACCTCAATTAGTCTTAAAAATTGCATACGAGGACAAGGATTCAATCGAAGCTCACGGTTTTGCACGCGCAGTGAATGTGACACCTGGTCAAACCAGTTTTATCCTTAATAATTTTTCTAACTCTGATCAAAGTGCGCACATACGAGTTATTCCTAGATCTTTCCTTGGTATTATGTTTTATCTATCCCAATCGATTAATGTTCCTGAGCAAGATGTGAAAAGCGGTAAGGTTACTTTAACTAAAGATAGTAATGGCGATAGCTTTGACTGGTCTAAGGTCACAGGCGATCTTCTATCGATTAAATTTAGCAAGGAAAAACCTTTGCGAGCGCTAACGCACATCTCTTATAGGGATACTTGGTTTTATATTGATGATATTGACTTAGATTCAAAGTCGACATATCAATTATTGATGCAAATATACTCTCTTCAATCTGGCGCTATAAAAAGCTCTGAGCCTATTCTGACTATTGGCGTTGGTAGAAACTAGTCGTTTAAATGCTTAGGCTGTCTTGGATATAAATTATAATTATAAAAAATTAAATACGTGGATAATAAAAATCAAAAGAAATTGCTTAACATACTTATTTTAAATAAACTTTATTTCCCCCTCCTTACGCTCATCATTTTCGTGTCCTATGGATGTGTTAAATATGGCCCTAACCACATAAAGAGTGAAAGAAATTCCTATAATCAGGCAATTCAAAAAACTAACAATGAACAACTAATCCTTAACCTTGTTCGTTTAAAGTATCGTGATAATCCATTATTTATGGAAGTGAGTAACCTTGCGTCTCAGTTTACCATCCAGAATAAAATTGGACTAAGGGCTAATTTGCAGGCTGAGGCTAAGGGGATTTTTATCCCTGAATCTGATACGTACATTGAAGAAAGGCCAACGATTAGTTACTCCCCATTACATGGTGATAGTTTTGTTAAAGGAGTGTTAACAGCGGTTCCTTTAAAAACAGTGGTTCTTTTATTCCATTCTGGTTGGAGTATCGAGCGTGTTTTTAAGATCTGTTTACAAAGGTTAAATAATCTTAAAAATGCACCAAGTGCTTCGGGCCCAACGCCTAAAATTGCTCCCAATACGGATCAATTTTTTAAAGCTGTTAGATTTTTAAGAGCTATTCAAATTAAGGGAGGCTTAAACTTAATTTATAGAGTAAATAATGGTGTTGATGAGTTAGTTATTTCATTTTTAGATAGATATAAAGATACAGAGCCAGCAATTAAATTTGCTCGCGCAATTAATGCGCCTGTTGGTGAAAGAAGTTATGTATTTAGTGCGCCAAGTTCAAATCCGGAACAGAACATGGATATAGTTACCAGATCATTGTTAGGTATTATGTTTTATCTTTCACATGGAGTTGAAATTCCTAGTAAGGATATATTAGAGGGAAAGGTTACAATTACCAAAAAAGTAAACGGTGAAAACTTTGACTGGAAAGAGATTACTGGGGATTTATTGGTTGTTAAGCATGGTTTAAAAGTTCCAGAAGATAGCGAGGTTGCTATTTTCTATCGGAATTATTGGTTTTATATAAATGATTCAGATCTTAAATCAAAGTCTACCTTCTCACTTCTATCTCAAGTTTACTCTTTGCAGGCGGGAGATAACTGACCTTTGCTACTGATACCTAACTTTCTTTCGGTAGGTCCGGAAGTGTAAACTTTGTGGCTTTTGCTAGATTGCTTTGAATTATGAATCCATTATTTCCATCATCAATACCTGCCTTATTATAAATAAAATTGAATATTTCTTCAGCTCGATCAGACTCAACTATAACATCAAAAACATCGACCTCTACCCATTCACCAAAGTCATTCCCTGCCGAGGAACCAGTTCCTCGGCTGTTACTAACATTGCCAGTTGATATACCGGTTTCATCTTTTAAAGCCTTTACCAAGTCGAGGCCTGTTCCCTTGGGAAGAAAACTGGTAATGAGTTTTGAGTTTGTGCTTGCATCCATGGCTTAATGCTCCAAATTTATTGATATATTTTATTAACCAGCAACTTTTGCTAGTACTTCTGGTGGAATGTAGGTGGCTGCTTTTTCAAGGTTAGTTATATAGGCGATGCCCATGCCTGGAGTATCTAGTTTTCCGGCTAAGTACATAGTCTCAAAAACTCTATCTACTTGTTCGGTCGAAACCATAACTTGAATAACTTCTTTTTCAACTTCTACAGCGACCCCTAGTATCCCTAGGCGCTCTCGCATTCCCATTCCTTTTCCAAAATTAACAGTTG
>JABHTA010000262.1 GCA_018669945.1 Flavobacteriales bacterium | reverse complement strand
TCTGGAGATGAATTCAACATTGATGAAGAAGACGAACTAATTTACGTAATACCTTCGTTAAATGATTTTAAAATAATGACAGTGGAGGTTGTGCAATCTCCTGAGCAGTATATCACGCTTCACTTTTCTGATCCACTTAATAAGAATCAAGATCTTGAAGGTTTAATTCAATTAGAGGGTTGCGATAATTTACGCTTCGAAATTGATGGCAACAATCTAAAAGCCTACCCTGGAATTAGACAGCAAGGAGATAAAATGCTGTATTTAGAAACAGGTATCCAAAATATACTAGGTTATAAGTTAAAAGAAACTGAAAAAATTGAATTGGCATTTATTGAGGTTAAGCCCTCACTACGATTGCAAGGCGCTGGGGTTATTCTTCCAAGTACCGATGGTTTAATTTTCCCATTCGAGGCTGTAAATCTTAATGCGGTTGAAGTACAAGTTATTAAAATTTACGAAAACAACATCCACCAATTTTTACAAACCAATAGATTAAATGGCGGTGGTCAGCTAACAAGGGTAGGCAAATCTATACTCAAAAAGAAAATCAATCTAGTTTCAGAAGTTCCTATTGATTATGGAATTTGGAATAATTTCACCTTAGACTTATCTGAATTAATCGAACCAGAACCAGGAGCAATTTATAGAGTAAAGTTAGATTTTAAAAGATCTTACTCCATGTATCCCTGCGATGAAAAAGGAGAAGATATAGAAGAAGTAGAAGAGAATTGGGATAGTTATGACAATTACGAAGAATCGAATTGGGATTATTACGATGATTACTATTACGATGATTACTACTACTACGATTATGATTATAATGAAAGAGATAACCCTTGCCATAGTTCTTATTACAGAAGAAATAGAAGCGTAAGTAGAAACATCCTTGCTTCTAACATCGGGTTAATAGCGAAAGGCGGAATCGACAAACGATTGTTTATAGCAGTAAACGATATTAGAACTACTGAACCCCTGTCAGGAGTTACGTTGGAATTATACGATTATCAAAATCAGAAAATTGGAGAAATAAAATCAGATGGCAAAGGTATGGCAGAGGTTGATTTATCAGCTAAGCCATTTTTGATAGTAGCGAAACAAGGAAATGAAAAGGGATACCTTAAACTCGATGATGGAAGCTCTCTATCTCTCAGCCAATTTGATGTAAGAGGCCAATCAATTCAAAAAGGAGTAAAAGGGTTTATATACGGTGAACGAGGGGTTTGGCGACCTGGAGATACCTTATTTCTAAACTTTATTTTAGAAGATAAAAACGGAATTCTTCCTGGAAATCATCCTGTTAAGTTTGAATTGTCTAATCCACAGGGTAAAGTAACTCATAGGTTGGTTCAAAATGAAGGACTGAATGGCTTTTATAGTTTTACTGTGGCAACAGAACAAAGTGACCCTACAGGTTCATGGACGGCTAAAGTAAAAGTAGGAGGTTCATCCTTTAGCAAGTTTGTTCGAATTGAAGCCATCAAACCAAATCGCTTAAAAATAAAACTCGATTTTGGCGTTGATCAATTATCCATAGATAAAACAGATGTTAAGGGCGATATGAGTGTAACATGGTTGCACGGGGCAATTGCTAAAGATTTAAAAGCAAAGGTGGCAGTAACCTTAACACAGGCACGGACTAAATTTGATAAATATCCGGATTTTCATTTTACCGATCCAGCACGAAGCTTTACCTCCGAAGAGCAAATAATATTTGAAGAAAGCATCGATGAAAATGGGCATGCTTATATTTCTTCAGACATTGAAGTGCATGATGTTGCTCCTGGTATGCTTCGCGCAAACTTTGTTACTCGTGTATTCGAAAAAAGTGGCGATTTTAGTATCGATCGCTTTTCTATTCCTTACTCTCCTTTTGAGAGATATATTGGAATTAAAACTCCTGAGGGAGATAGAAGAGGTATGCTTATTACGGATACAAATCATGTAGTAGAGGTGGTAGCTTTGACTTCAGATGGTGACCCTATCAGCGTGTCTGATTTAGAAGTGAAAGTGTATAAACTGAACTGGAGATGGTGGTGGGATGCTTCTGATGAATATTTGGCTAATTACGTAGGGAGTTCTTATAGAAAATGGATTCAAGAAACCACAACATCTACTTCATCAGATGGTAAAGGTAAATTCGAATTTAAAATTGAATACCCAGATTGGGGCAGATACATGGTTCGTGTAACCGATAGAGTTAGTGGACATAGCACAGGTAAAATAGTGTATATCGACTGGCCGGGATGGGCCGGAAGGAGTAAAAGAGACAACCCAGGTGGGGCTACGATGCTTTCGTTTTCTGCAGATAAAGAAAATTATAGGGTAGGTGACCGAGCTAATATTACGATACCCGCAAGTGGTAAAGGACGAGCGTTGGTAACCGTTGAGTCTGGCTCTAAAGTGCTACAAGCCGATTGGGTTGAAGTAACCGGGCAAGAATTAATGTATAGTATCGAAATTACTGCCGAGATGGCTCCTAATTGTTATGTACACGTAACCATGTTACAACCACACAAGCATGATAATAACTTGCCAATTAGGCTTTATGGTGTTATTCCGCTGATGGTTGAAAACCCGGAAACACATATTATGCCAGTACTTAACATGCCAGATGAGCTAGCGCCTGAAAGTAAAGTGCTTGTGAAAGTATCTGAGAAAGACGGAAAACCACTGACCTACACCATAGCTATGGTCGATGAAGGCTTACTCGATTTAACTCGTTTCCAAACGCCAAATGCACATCCAGTTTTTTATGCTCGAGAAGCTTTAGGTGTTAGAACATGGGATTTGTACGATTATGTTATTGGAGCCTATGGAGGCAGTTTAGAGAGTCTCCTGAGTATTGGTGGTGACGAAGGAATTAATGGAAAAGGTAAGGATAAAATAAATAGGTTTAAACCAATGGTGCGCTATTTAGGTCCATTCGAGCTAAATCAAAGCAGTGAAAATGAGCATTACATTCATATGCCTAACTACATTGGATCAGTAAGAACAATGATTGTAGCTGGGCAAAATGGAGCATACGGAAGTGTCGAAAAAGCGACTCCTGTTAAAACACCATTAATGGTATTGGCTACATTGCCAAGAGTACTTGGGCCCTATGAAAAAGTAAAACTACCAGTAACAGTGTTTGCAATGGAAGATAACATCAAAGATGTTAAAGTTACAATAGAGGCTAATTCCTTATTTAAAAAAGGGTATACAAAGACCAAAACAATCCACTTCGATAAACCTGGTGATGAAGTTATTAATTTCGACATGGAAGTGGCTGCTAAAATCGGAAAAGGCACAGTTAAAGTAACGGTAAGTAGCGGAAGCGAAAAAGCTGTTTATGATATTGAATTAGAAGTAAGAAACCCTAATCCAGAGATAACCAAATTTAAGGATGGGGTAATTGAAAAAGGTAATTCTTTAACATTAGACTATACCACCTTTGGTGTTGGAGGAACCAATGAAGTTTCAGTAGAATTATCCAATGTTCCGCCAATTGATTTCAAACGCAGATTAAAATACTTAATTGGCTATCCGCACGGTTGCATAGAACAAACAACTTCACAGGCTTTTCCTCAATTATACATTGCCGATGTTATGGAGGTGGATGAAAAGGTGAAAGAAAGAACTACTGATAATGTAAAATCTGCTTTACGTAAATTAAATTCTTTTCAGTATTCGGATGGGGGGTTTAGTTATTGGCCAGGGGGATCAAGATCAAGTGATTGGGGAACAAGCTATGCGGGTCATTTTATGTTAGAGGCAAAAGCGAAGGGCTATGCATTGCCTATTGGTATGTTAGATAAGTGGATTAAGTACCAAAAGCGAACAGCGAAATCATACAAGCCAATTGTTACAACAGATTCTCGAGGAACACATGTTAATTATCGGTATGACTTTGCACAAGCTTATAGACTTTATGTATTGGCCTTGGCTGGAAAACCCGAAATAGGCGCAATGAATCGATTAAAGGCAGATAACCATATGGGTATTACTGGCAAGTGGAGATTAGCAGCGGCTTATTACCTAGCTGGACAATCAGAAGTGGCCAATTCCATGATCGAGGCCAATGATGTTTATGTGCCCACAAAGGGTAATGATAGCTATACTTATGGTTCGGTTGATCGTGATAAAGCTATGATTTTAGAGGCCATGAGTATTATGGGTAAGAAAACAGAGGCTCTAACTTTAGTAAAACAAATTTCGAGCTCTTTATCCGCTAACAGATGGATGAGTACTCAAACAACCGCATACTGTTTGTTGTCTATGGTAAAATATATAGGGGAAGACGGGACTTCTAAAAACATGAAATTCAGTTATGATATCAACGGAGAAACAGATAAAATGACTAGTACTTTGCCATTAAAACAGATTGATGTTAAACTAGCTAAAGGTGATGCTGGGGTTGTTAAAATTGATAACTTGGGCGATGGTATTTTGTTTGCTAGATTGATGATAGCCGGTGTTCCACCTCAAGGTGAGGAGGTTTCTTCTCAAAGCGGATTAAAAATGATTGTTTCTTATACCGATATGGAAGGTGGATTTATTGACGTGTCTAAAATTGATCAAGGAACCGATTTTATGGCCAAAGTGACTATTACTAATACGAACGAAAAGGATATGTTGAAAGACTTAGCGTTAACTCAAATATTTCCTTCAGGTTGGGAAATTCACAACACCAGAATGGACGAAGTAAAATCTGTTCACGAAATGAGTGTTCCAGATTACCAAGATATTAGAGATGATAGGGTGTATACGTATTTTGATCTATCAAGATATTCTTCGAGAGCTACTGCAGGCAATACTAAAACTTTTGTGGTGCTTCTTAATGCTGCATATTTAGGTGATTATTACCTGCCAGCAGTATTAACAGAATCGATGTACGACAATAGAGTCAATGCAACAGAGAAAGGGCAATGGACGAGTGTTGTTATGCCGGGAGAATAGGTTTTTTTGAGTAAATGAACCACAAGCTAGAAAAACTACTGAGGAGTTTGAAGTGGTTTACCGTAACCGTTCTTTCATTTGTTTTTATTTCTAGAGTATTTGTTCCTAATTGCAAATTTCGAACACCAACAGCTACAGTGGCTTTTGATACAAATGGGTATTTGTTAGGGGCAAAAATTGCTAGCGATGGTCAATGGAGATTTCCACAATTAGATTCTGTCCCTAAAAAATTCGAGACCTGTATAAAGCTTTACGAAGATCAATATTTTGATTTTCACCCGGGGATTAATCCAATATCGATTCTTCGAGCCCTTCGGATAAATATTAAATCAGGTAAAACGGTGCAAGGTGGTAGTACTCTTACTATGCAAGTCGCTAGACTGATAGGACCGGGCGGTTCGAGAACAATAGGTAAGAAAATAAAAGAGCTGTTTATTTCATTACATCTTGAGATTAATTGCTCTAAAAAGGAAATACTTGCCTTATATGCGTCTAATGCCCCGTTTGGAGGAAACGTTGTTGGTTTAGATGCTGCAGCATGGCGTTATTATAGTAGAAATGCATCACAATTATCATGGGCAGAATATGCTGTTTTAGCGGTGTTGCCGAATGCACCTTCATTAATATATCCAGGTAAAAATGAGGAGAAATTGAGGAATAAACGCAATAACTTACTTGATAAATTAAAGGAAAATGGGCACATCGATGCGCAAACTTGTAAGCTATCAAAACTGGAAGAACTACCATCTAAACCCTTTCCGTTGCCGCAATATAGTTATCACTTATTGGACAGGGTAGCCAATAGTCATCAAGGGCAATCGGTAGTCACCACAATAGATAAGTTTGTTCAACAGCAAGTACAAACAATTATAAATAGGCATATTGAGCAACTGTCTAGCAACGAAATAAACAATGCAGCAGCAATTGTAATCGATGTGAATACCAATACTATTTTGGCCTATACAGGAAATGCTACCAACTCATGGGAGCATAATAATGCTGTCGATATAATAAAGGCAAGAAGAAGTACAGGAAGCCTATTAAAGCCATTTTTGTATGGGTCGATGCTTACTTCAGGTGAGCTGCTTCCCCAAATGTTAATCCCCGATATTCCAACTTTTATTGCCGGTTATTCTCCTAAAAACTATTATCTGTCATATGACGGAGCTGTAAAGGCAAATGAAGCCTTATATCGATCGCTTAATGTACCATTTGTTCGATTACTAAGACAACATGGCATTGAGCGATTTTATAGCACGTTGAAAAATATGAATATGTCATCGTTAGTATTTGATTCAGGTCATTACGGCCTATCACTTATTTTGGGCGGAGCCGAAGGAAAGTTAATAGAGATGAGCAGCATGTATGCTTCACTAGCAAGGGTTTTGATATCGTTTAATAATACTTTCGATTATTCATATTCTGACTACGGTGTTGCATCTTATCTTAATTCACAAAAAGTACAAGTAAGGGATGGTCAAAAAGTAATCTCGGCAGCAGCTATTTATAACACGTTTGAAGCGTTATCGCAAGTGAATAGACCAATAAGTGAAAAAGGGTGGAAAGCATTTTCTTCAGCAAGAAAAATAGCATGGAAAACCGGAACTAGTTTTGGCAATAAGGACGCATGGGCTGTTGGAACAACTCCTAAGTATGTGGTTGGAGTTTGAGCAGGAAATGCTGATGGGGAGGGTCGAACGGGTTTAACAGGAGTAAGCGTTGCTGCGCCTATTATGTTTGAAATCTACAATTTGCTTGGTTCAACATCATGGTTTCAAGAGCCATATGAGGATATGGT
>JABHTA010000200.1 GCA_018669945.1 Flavobacteriales bacterium | reverse complement strand
CGTCACTTGGATCAACCTCAATACAGTTTACTCTACCTATTCCAGGGTTCCAACCAGTGCTTGTCCATGCGCTAGGTCCCAGTGGAACCCAATGAGAAATAGGTTCTGCTCTTAAATCAGACGGATGCTGCATTTTATACTTCTCCATTTCACTCCAAAGAACACCAGCAGAAGGTCTAGTTCCATCCTGAGAAACTCGTTGTTCCATAAAGTACTCCCACCTTTTGTATTGTTTGTATCCTTTTCCTTTCTCATATTCTTTCCCATCCCATTCATTGTTGAACTCTTGTTGCACGTCATAAAAATTGACAGAACGGTCATTCATCATTTCAACCCATGACTGAGCAATTAGACAAGGAGTAATTGTTATAATTAACAGTATAATAATTGTTCTTTTCATAGAATAGCAAAAGTAGTTTATAATACTGTGGAGGAAAATTAACATTACTTAGTATTATTACATTCTTAAAAATGAAAGATCTAAGACCTACACTATATAAAACAGCTGATGGTTCAAACACGCTTTACGTCAAGGATCTTGATCAATGCTATCATTCTAAGCATGGCGCAATGCAAGAAAGTCAGCATATTTTTATAAGGCATGGATTGGAATTTGTTTTGAAAAAAAAACAATACCCATCAATACTAGAGATTGGTCTTGGCACTGGTTTAAACTGTTTATTGACTTTTTCGAAGAGCTTAGGTATTAGTTATACATCAATAGAAAAGTACCCTATTTCTCTATATTTGGCCCTTGAGATGGGGTATTGCGAAAGTGATAAAGAGCAATTAATTTATAGACAAATTCATGAAGCTCCTTGGGGTGAGGAGCTGAACATAGACGGCAATCGATTGTTTAAAGTGCAAGAAGATATTATTCATTGCGATGTTGGGATTAATCAATACGATATTGTTTACTTTGATGCGTTTAGTCCTGAAGCGCAATCTGAGCTATGGACTGAAGCTATTTTTTTAAAGATGTATAATGCAATGAAAGTAGGAGGTGTATTGGTTACCTATTGCGCAAAAGGAGTCGTAAAACGCACACTTAAATCAGTAGGTTTTAAGCTGGAACATCCTCCTGGCCCTATAGGAAAGCGAGAGATAACAAGAGGTGTTAAATAATGGCGACTCCAAGTAATTTTAACATTCGTGTTTACGGGTTACTCTTTAATGAGCAAGGCGATGTTTTAGTTTCAGACGAAGAACGATTCGGAAACAGATTTACTAAATTTCCAGGTGGTGGTTTAGAGTTTGGAGAAGGTTTAACTGACTGTTTAAAAAGAGAATACATAGAGGAACTTAATCAAAATATAGAAGTAATAAATCATTTTTATACAACAGATTTTTATCAAAAATCGGCCTTCGATAATCAGGACCAATTAATTAGTATTTATTATGTTGTTAAACCAATTGGTGTAGTGAACTTTAAAATTTCAAAAAACCCATTTGATTTCAACAGGAAATCAGCTGTTTTTCAGTCTTTCAGGTTTATACCTGTAAAAACTCTTTCAGAAAATAATTTTACCTTTCCTATAGATAAACATATTGCACGTTTAATAAAAGATACCTTTACGAAATGAATCGAATAATTTTAATAGCGGCATGCGTTATTGCCATTAGTTCATGTGCGCCATCTCGATATGTTAGGCCTCTAGATGAGGGCCAGAAGGCTATTACGGGTAATTTAGGAGGTCCATTAATCAAATTTTCAGGAATGACTATTCCATTGCCATTAACTGCAATTTCTTTGGGTTACGGATTAAAAGACGATTTAACTATTTATGGAGGAATGCATACGACAGCATTGTCGTTTGGTGTAATTCAAGGCGAACTTGGTGTCGTTAAAGAATTTGTTAAACCAGACTCTTTGAATAAATTTAAGCCTGGTTTTAGTATGTCTTACACCACTAATTTATTAGTTGATACATGGGAAAAGAATTTCAAGTTTTGGCCCCAGGTAGATGCGAATTTATATTGGAACTATAACCTAAATAGAAACGACTATTTCTATATAGGAGTATCTAATTGGTTTGAACTGTCTGGATTCAGAGCGCATGACGAACCGCAGCTTAATCATTGGATATTTAATCCACAAGCTGGTATTGTATTCGATCAACCCAACTGGAGTTATAATATTGAAGCAAAATACTTGGCAACAAATTATAGCAATCAAAATATAGTTGTTGATTATGCAAAGCCCTGGGGTGAAAATGGAGGGTTGGGAATTTATTTAAGTATTTCAAAAAAATTCTAATGAGATTTTTGTTTATTACAATAGTGCTGTTTAGCTTAAGTTCTTGTTTTAGGTTAGATTCTTTTATGTACAATAGCGATTCGACCATCACAGAATACAAATTAGATGATTTTGATGATGAACAGGATTTTATTTTAGATGACAGTTACGATATTCCTGAGGATAAAATTCAGTTGTTTACCTTATCTGTGGGTGTTGAGAACCATGAAATTTACTGTTTGTACATCGGTAATCAGAATACCATAAATACGGATACGGTTATTTTTTATAATCATGGCAACAAAGATCACATGGATTTTTACTGGCAAAGGGCAAAGTTATTAGCCCATACTGGGGGTAAAATGCGATATGGTGTAATGATGATAGACTATAAAGGCTATGGTTTAAGTGGTGGGCAATCATCTGAATCAGGCTTGGTAGAAGACACTAAAGAGGCATTAAGTTGGTTATACAACCAAGGATTAAGAAGCGATCGTTTAATTATTTATGGTTTTAGTTTAGGCACTTGCCCAGCTATAACTATTGCAGGTGATGCTACTTCTGTTCTTGTTCCAGCGAGATTGATTACGGAGGCACCATTTGCTTCAACTGATGTTATGGCGGCTGACGGTGGCTTGCTCGACATGCCTGGGTCTTATTATACTTCTGACAGGTTTGAGAATGCTGAATATATTAAAGATGTTGAGCAACCGTTTCTTTGGATACATGGTACAGCAGATGATTTCTTAAGTATTAAAACCCATGGAGAAGTGGTTTATAAGAATTACGATGGTGTATATAGTCAAGCAGAGAGAGTAATTGGCGCAGGCCATAGCACCGTGCCTCAAACTATTGGTTTTGTAGAGTATAATAAGCTTCTGGAGAGTTTTATTACTAAGAAAATATGAAACAGGTTCTTTTTGTTGTAGTAATTTTCTTTTCCACCATACTGAGTATAGCTCAAACGCTATCTGAGAAAGATAAAAGCGCGATTCATAATGTTATGGCACAACAAGAAAAGTGCTGGAATGCTGGTGATATTGATTGCTTTATGAATGGGTATTGGAGGTCAGATTCCCTAAAGTTTATTGGAAGAAAAGGGTTGACTTACGGTTGGCAGCAAACGCTTGATAATTATAAAGAGAGTTACCCAGATAAGGCCGCAATGGGTCAATTAAAATTTGACATTCTTTCGACTGAATTACTCTCTGAAGGTGCAGTTTTGTTAATTGGAAAATGGCATTTGAAAAGAGAAGACAATGAGGATTTAGGCGGACACTTTTCCTTAAATTGGAAAAAAATTGACAATAAGTGGTTGATAATATCCGATCACTCATCATAAAGTGTTGTGAATAATCAACATCTGACTCGTTTTCGTATATAATTATTATAATTTTGCACCTCAATTCAAAAATGGATTACGATGGCAATTAGAATTATTACTTGTTTGATTATTAGCGTTTTATCAGCTAATGTATTTGGTCAATTAAATATTAAAGAGGCAGATAATCTTTTGTATTCTGGGAGTTTTGAGGATGCTCTTGAAATATATCTAGAGATTCTTGAAGAAGATCCAGAGAATATGGCTGTACATTATAAGGTTGCAGTGTGCTATTTGAACACAAATTTGGATAAGACATTATCTGTAAGTTATTTAGAGAAGTTTATCGCTGAAGGAGAATATGACAATAACGCAAACTATCTATTGGGTAGAGCTTATAGTTATTCTGGTGAATTTGACAAAGCAGAAAAAAAATTCTATGAATTTTTAGCCCTTGGAGGAGGAACTGCATCGTCTGGAGCCGAAAGTCAAAAGCAAATCGAATACTGTCAAAATGCCAAAGAATTAATGAAATTTCCTGTTGATGTAACATTTGAAAATCTTGGTGAGGGTGTTAATTCTAATATGCCAGATTATTTCCCATTTGTGCCATTAGATGAGTCGCTGCTTATTTTTAATACTTCACGCGATGATGGCAGCGTTTCTTATGATAACGGTACGTTTGCTTCTAATATTTATATCTCAACTGTAGTTGACGGTAAATTCACAAAAGCAGTGCCACTCAGCTCTAATGTAAACGATAATGAGATCAATGAGGAGATTGTTGGTTTGTCTGCTGATGGAAATACGATGTTGATTTATAAAGAAGATAAGGCTGGTAATGGGAATTTATTTATCACTGTTCGTGAAGGTGATGATTTTGAAGTGCCTGTTAAATTAGAGTCTACAATTAATTCTAAAAGCCATGAAATATCCGCAACCATTTCTGCAGATGGTAACACAATTATTTTTGCAAGTGATAGAAATGAGGGTTCGGGAGGTACAGATCTTTATGTATCTAAAAAACTACCAATCGGTGGTTGGGGTCCCTCTCAAAATCTTGGGGCATTTATTAATACAGAATTTGACGAAGACTTTCCAAATTTATCTCCAGACGGAAAGACGCTTTACTTTAGCTCTAAAGGACATGTAAGCATGGGAGGCTATGATATATTTAAGGCGGAATGGAATGGTTCAACTCAGCAATTTGAAAATGTTAGATCAATTGGATATCCAGTAAACACGCCTTATGATGACATGAATTTTAGAGTTTCTGATAATGGTAGATATGGTTACCTTGCTTCAATACGTCCTGAAGGAGAAGGAGACATGGATATTTACAGAGTAACCTTTAATAAGGTAGAACCAAATTATACAGCCATTGCCGGATATATTAAGACTGATGATCCAACTAATAGAGCTGAAGACGCATTTTTGTCTATTACTGATAATAAAACTGGTGATATTGTTGGAGATTATTTACCTAATATGCGAAACATGAAATATATAATGATACTGCCACCGGGAGAATATAATTTGTATATTGAAGCACCTGGCTTTCATCCTTTATCGGAAGATATAAATATCCTTGATAAAAGTGATTTTCAATCAGAGATACTGAAAGATTTTACGTTGAAGAAGTTATAGCGGAGTGCAAATTAGTCTTACTCTTCTTATTATAATTGTAACGGTTGCTGTTTCTATTCTTGCGTTTAATAAAAAGGAATATTTCTACCGATTTCAGTACAACCCGTATGTCGTAAAACACAATAGACAATGGTATAGGATTTTTAGCCATGCGTTGATTCACGGAGACTATATGCATCTGTTTTTCAACATGTATGTACTTTATAATTTCGGAACCATTACAGAAGAATACTACATTGGCGTTTTTGGTGTCAAAGGAATTTTTCTTTACGGTTTTCTCTACATTGGAGGAATAATGTTCGCAGCATTACCAGCATATAAAAAGCATAATGAAAATAGCTATTATAACTCTGTAGGTGCATCTGGGGCCGTTTCAGCTGTGCTATTTGCTTCAATATTGTTTATGCCGACAGCAGGGTTGCGGATTATGTTTATACCCATAAGTGTTCCTGCATTTATTTTTGGTTTTCTTTATTTAATGTTAGAAGCCTATATGGATAAAAAGAGTAGCGATAACATTGCACATGATGCGCATATTTGGGGAGCTTTGTTTGGTGTGGTTTTTACAATTGTATTGAAACCTTCAATTGTGATTTATTTCATAGAAGAGGTTAATGTTTATTTAAATAGTTTCTTTTGAGAAAGGTTATTTTTTTAGATAGAGACGGTGTAATCAACGAAGAGCGAGGAGAACACACTTTTCGGCAACAAGATTTTAGATTTGTAAACGGTTTTTTCGATTCGGTAAAAAAGTTTGTTAAAAGTGGATACGAATTAATAATCATCACCAATCAATCAGGAATTACTAAAGGATTGTATACTCATGAAGAGCTGTTAAATTTGCATTCATGGATGTTACAAGAGTTTACCAAGAATGGACTTTCTGTTTTGGAAGTGTTTTACTGTCCACATTTTACCGAATTAGGAAAATGCATATGCAGAAAACCAAATTCTAATATGCTCGAACGAGCGATTGCGAAACACAAAGTAGATGTAGCTAAGTCTTATATGATTGGCGATAGCCAACGAGATATACAAGCAGCGGCAAAAGTAGGAGTGAGTGGTGTTAAAATTGAATCAAATAGTTCGCTGCGTTTGGTTGAGGAATTAATAGCTTTGTAACATAACATGGGTAGCATTAATTACAACGGAAAATTAACAGAAGAGAATCAACCAATTTTCGACATCAACAATCGTGGGTTCCGATATGGTGATGCACTTTTCGAAACAATTCGAGTTATTGATGGTAAAGCCTGTTTTTTTCAAAGTCATTTTGATAGGTTGAGTAAAGGAATGCAACTGCTGGAGATGAGCTTAAATTTGACCAATGATGAGTTGCTAGAGGAAGTTGAAAAGCTAATTGCAGCAAATAATATTACTGAAGGAGCTCGGCTTAGAATTACAGTGGTCCGAAACTCTGGGGGATATTATACTCCTAAAACGAACTTGAGTTCCTTTGTAATTGAAGCGATACAATTGCCAAATAATCGATACGAATTAAATGAAACCGGTTTAACTATCGATTTATATGAGAAACATCGTAAAACGATTAACGAGCTTTCATCTCTTAAATCCACAAACTGCCTAACCTATATTTTGGCAGGTCAATATAAAAAAGCAAAAGGTTTTGACGACTGCGTTTTATTGAATGAGCTTGGCAGTATTGCAGAATGCGTGAGTTCAAATTTATTTGTGGCCTACAATGGTGTATTATACACTCCATCTTTAAACCAGGGTATTGTTCCTGGTATTATGCGTCAGAAAGTTATTGAGGTCTGTAAAGAAATTAGTATGGAAGTGCAAGAGTGTCCGCTTAGTCCACAAGTTTTACATCGTGCGGATGAAGTATTCTTAACCAACGCTATTTCAGGAATGAAGTGGGTTGGAGCATACCGTGGTAAAAGATACTTTAATAAAGTGTCCAAAATGCTTACCGAAAAACTCAACGAAAAAGCTAGTTCAAAGTCGGGTCAACAGGAAACTTTGCCATCATAGCAAAATTAGTACCCAAATCACTTAATACTTTTTGCCATAATTTATCAATTTCGGTAGACATAACTTGTTCAACAGTTGCATCTGCGACAATCCAAGAACGCTGTCGCATTTCTTTATCAAGTTGAGTTTCGTCCCAGCCACTATAACCAGTAAAAAAACGAACTTCTTTGCTGCCAGCTTTCCCTGAGATAAGAAGAGATTTTAACTCGTCAAATTCACCGCCCCAATATAAATTGTCAATTATATGGTGGCATCCCTTTATTTTATCTCCCAGGGTATGAAGGTAGAATAGACTTGTATTATCAACAGGGCCGCCAACGTAGAGTGGCCCATCAAAACGCGGGAAATTATCGATAGCCTCTTCAATCGGAATATCAAGCTCTCTATTTAATACAAAACCAACAGATCCTTCATTGTTGTGTTCCGTTAAAAAAATTACGGTACGGCTAAAATTTGGGTCAGGTAAAAAGGGCTCAGAAATAAGAAATTTTCCTTTTTCTGGAGTTCCTAAATCTAGGCTATCAATTCTATTAAAAAATGTATCGCTCACTTATTGTTGCATGTTGTTATACAATGATATAATAATTCTTGAATAGAACAATATGTCTTTTACAACTAACAATAATTTATTTAATGAAGTGCGGCCCTAATAGGTAATTCCTTACATATATTTCCTTCAATTTTGTTTAATTCCTCCAATCTCTTATACACGATATCTTCGTTCCAATAATTTAATGCCAAATCCACAAACAAATTTCCATGTTTCGCCTCCGAGGTCCAGAGTCTTTTATAGAATGTCTTTAATTCATCATCTTCTAGTGCATCAGCAATCATTTTAAAACGTTCGGCTCCTCTGCATTCAACAATTGAAGCTATAAGCATTCTATCCATTAATCGTTCATCTCTTCCATGCCTGCAAGCGTCTATTAATTGCTTGATGTACATATCTTGAGGGATTTCGTGATTTAAACTGATTCCTCTTTTAGCCATTATGTCATATACATCTTGAAAATGCTGAAGCTCTTCAATCCCTGTTTCTATCAGTTTAGGAATAATATCAGTTCTATCAGGACATTTAGCAATAAAACTCATTGCCATGGCAGATGCTTTACGCTCGCAGTCGGCATGATCTTGCAGAAATGAGTCAAAATCGTTCATTACACAAACAACCCACGCTTTAGACGATTGATAAGTTAATTCTAGAGAAAGCTTCATAAATAAGACTTTCGGTAAATATATAAATCTATATTTTAGCTCAGAATTTTAAAAGTGAAATCAGTATAATGGAAAGGATTATTGAACAGTTAAAGCGATTTAACAATGAACAGCCAAGTTTTACTGCCTTGGGCGAAGAATTGTTGAAGGCAAATTTTAATAATCTAGCTTATAAAGGCCTACTTCCTAAAATTGAATGTAAAGACAATTATGCTAGAAATATTTTAACGCGAGATCCAATAGAAGTGATTTTAATGATTTGGCCACCTAAAACGGAAAGTGCAATTCATTTTCACAATGGTTTTTTTGGTTATGTTGCTGTTTTAGAAGGAGCTTTGGATAATATTGAGTATGCATTTAAAAATAAACAACTTAAAGAAACTGGCGGATTAAAGGCGTTGCCAGGAGGTTTAATTGCAGAGAAAGACGGTGTAATTCATAAGTTAATGAATACTAGCGAAACGGGAAACGCGGTAACAGCACATTTTTACTACCCAGCATTAGATAATTTAAATGGTATTAATATTTATGATATAGAATCTGGAAGAATAGGAGAGCTGAACGATAAAGCCTTAACAGCTTCGTGGTTGGAGCATGAATCTTGTTTTTCTAAAATTAAGGAGAATGCATTTACCTATCTCCCATATCACAAACACAAAACAACATCTCATCGAATTTTTTCAATTATTCCAAAGCCAGATAGAGAATTCATATCAAAAAATATTTCAGCTTATTATAGTGAACAGGCTCATGAATATGATTTTTTTGATTTAGAACATGAGTCTAGAAGAACTTATAATGAAAAAATTAATGCGCTTATTGCAGAGGAATTGAGAAACGATGGCATTTCTACAATACTTACTTTAGCATGTGGAACTGGGAGACGCGACATAGAGATTAAAGAGCTGACAGGCTTGAATTATCTAATTAAAGGAGTCGACATTAGTTCAGATATGGTTTCCATTGCTAATAGACGCGGTTTGGATGTTACTTGTTCAAGTTGGATAGATGTGAAATTAGGGGATAAAAAATTTGATGCTGTAACTTTTTTATATGCGTTTGGTCATATTCCATCACGTGATGAGCGACTAGCTTCTTTGAAAAAAATTGCTAATCATTTAAATGAGGGAGGCAGCTTATATTTCGATGTATTTAATGTAGATGACAAAAACGAATGGGGTCCTTCTGCCGTTAAAGCATATGAGAAAGGAAGATATAGTGATTTTGGGTATGAGCGTGGTGATGTTTTTTATAAAAAAGTGACAGGAAACCAAATTGCATTTCTTCATTATTTCGACAAAAATGATTTAGTACATGATTTATCATTGGCTGGATTTAACGTTAGCTTTGTAAAGCATATTGGTTACGTAAAAAAATCTGGAGAAATTCTAAAGGCTGCAAATGAAGGCGCATTGTTTATTAAAGCAATTAAGAAGTAATGGATGAAATAGTTAATTATCTCAATTCGGTTAGACGAGAATATGCAGGGCAAGAACTTACTAAAGATTCTGTTGCTGAAAACCCTTTTAAACAGCTATTTAGCTGGATAAATGATGCTGTTAACGCGCAAGTATTAGACCCTGCAGCCATGATTCTATCGACGGTTGGTTCGGATAATAAGCCATCGGCAAGAACAGTATTAATCCGAGGACAAGAAGAAAACGGAATTATTTTTTATACAAACTATGATAGCAAAAAAGGACAGGATTTAGTTTCAAATCCATATGTAGCAATAACGTTTTTTTGGGTTGAATTAGATCGACAAATTCTAATTACAGGTAGGGCAGAAAAAATTAGTTACGAAGCGTCTCAAAAATATTTTAGTAATCGGCCGAAAGAAAGCCAAATAAGTGCAATTGCCTCTAATCAAAGTGGTATTGTTAAAAATAGAAAGTCATTAGAGGATGCTTATGCAGCTATTGAGGAGAAATATAAGGGTGTTGGGCCTTTGCCATGCCCAGAGAATTGGGGTGGCTTTCTGGTTGTTATAGATAGTTTCGAATTTTGGCAAGGGCGTCCTAGTAGATTGCACGACCGAATTAGATATACTAAAGAAAATAACGATTGGAAACTAGATCGTTTGGCTCCTTAAATGGATAATTTTTATCTAAATAAATACTCGTTTTGTGATCACCAAATTAATGCTCAGATTAATGTTGAAACAAAAGCAATAGTTGTAATTCCGTGCTTTAATGAGCCAAATTTAGTTCGCTCACTTCAATCGCTTTACGCTTGTGATATGGATTGTTGTGTAGAAATTATCGTTGTTATTAACTGCTCAGAAAATTGCTCTAATGAGATTAGGAAACAGAATAGCAAAACATTTAAAGAAGGGCAGGAGTGGTGCAAGAATCAAAACAACAAATTAATTTCTTGTCACTTTATTGTAGAAAATAGCTTACCAAGAAAACACGCGGGGGTTGGCTTGGCGCGTAAAATTGGTATGGATGAAGCCGTTGCCAGATTTCACTCTATTAATTATGACGGAATTATAGTGATGTTTGATGCAGATAGCCATTGTGATAAAAATTACCTCTCAGAGATTATTAGACACTTTGAAATAAATCCAAAAACACCTGGGTGTTCCATTCAATTTGAACATCCAATAACAGGTGTTGAGTTCTCACCAGAAATCTATTCTGGTATAATTAAGTACGAACTCTTTTTACGCTATTATGTAGAAGGTCTTCGATTAGCGAATCTACCATACGCTTTTCATACAGTTGGTTCTAGCATGGCAGTTCGTTCAAGTGCTTACCAAAAGCAAGGTGGAATGAACAAGCGAAAAGCTGGTGAAGACTTCTATTTTATTCAGAAAATTATTGAATTAGGTAATTATACAGAGCTAACCACAACTCGTGTAATTCCATCTCCTCGCACTTCAGACCGTGTTCCGTTTGGCACTGGTAAAGCTATTAACGACTGGCTGCTGCAAGAATCTGAGAATTACATGACTTACAGTCCGCAAACATTTTACGATTTGCATGAATTTACAAAAAATATAGACTCACTGTTCGAATCTAACGATTGGGCTCAGCTTTGTTCACCTTGTTTAAAAGAATATTTAATTCAAAATAAATTTAGTGAAGCTTTGCTAGAAATAAGAAAAAATTCAACGAATTTAACTGGTTTTGTGAAACGGTTTTATACTTGGTTTAATGCTTTTCGTGTTCTCAAATTTGTTCATTTCGCAAGGGATAATCATTATACTCAGGTAGAGATTGAAAAAGCATCGCAGGTTCTTTCCAACAGTAAACATTTAAACCCTATTAAATTATTGAATGAATATAGATATAAGCAAAAAAAAGCCCGTCTCATTTCTGAAACGGGCTTTGAATAATAGTTATACTATTCTTATTTTTTTGCTGTAGCTTTTTTAGCAGGAGCCTTCTTTGCCGCTGGTTTTTTAGCTACAACTTCTTTCTTTGGTGAGGCAGCTTTTTTTGGAGCAGCTTTTTTCTTAGGCTTGACGAGAATAACTTTGGCAGCAGGTTTTTGCGCTCTAGTTACACCGTTACTTCCAATGGTTCTTTTACCTTTTTTGGTTCTTTTATCACCCTTTCCCATAATAACTCTAATTATCTTTAATTCTTAAGACTGCAAATGTATACTTTTTATGAATCATTCGACAGGAACTTTTTTACTAATAAATCCGGACGCTTTATTGTGTTATAACACCATTCTAATTCAAGATCGAGTTGTTCTTCGGCAGAAAGTTGCCAATCGATATTCGAATTTCTCAGTTTGTTCATTATTTCTTGAATGCATATTGCTGCAGATACAGATATGTTAAAGCTTTCTGAAAAGCCAAACATTGGTATTTTTAGATAAGTATCTGCCATTTCAAGAGCTATATCAGTTAGTCCATGTTTTTCGGTTCCCATCATTAATGCAATTGGTTTGGCAACATCAAGTTCTGTTATGTTAACATCATTTTCGTGAGGGGTAGTTGCAACTAGTTGATATCCTTTGTTTTTTAATTCGGTTAAACACGATTTTGTGGTAGCTTTAGGTTTTTGGTGTTTATGAACATGAATCCATTTAGCGCAACCTATTGTTACTTTAGGGTTTAGCGTGTATTCGTGTTTGTCTTCTATAACATGAATATTTTGTACTCCTAACGATTCGCATGTGCGTAATACAGCACTAGCATTTTGCGATTGGTAAATATCTTCTAACACAACAGTTAAGTGCCGCGTTCTTTGCGGAATGATGGAATCGAAATGTGCTTTTCGTTCTTCTGAAACAAAATCTAAAAGAAAGAGCAGAAGCTCGTTTTTTTGTTTTTGGCTAAGGTTGGTTAAGAATTCCATGGTCGTTCAATAAAAAAGCCCCGTACTTTGAGTACGAGGCTTTAATATAAATCTTTAAAGATTGGATTAGTTTACCTTTCCAGAAACGTCGGATCCGGCTTTAAATTTAACTACGTTTTT
>JABHTA010000188.1 GCA_018669945.1 Flavobacteriales bacterium | reverse complement strand
TGGAGTATTAAAAACATAGTGTAGAGCAACTGTTAACTCAACAACGCCAAGACTAGCCCCAAAATGACCACCTTTTTGTGAAACAACATCAACAATGAAGTCACGCAATTCATCACATACTTGTGTTAACTGAATATCTTTCAGTTTCCTTAAGTCTTCAGGAATATTAATTTTTTGAAGAAGTTCGCCTGTTGTTGCATTCATCTAATCATTAATTTAAGTTACGCAAAGATATTAAACAAAAATGAGTCGTGCGGTTCAACGGACTATCTTTTACACAACTAAATCTTATTTGCTATAATACATGATTAATGGAAAGGGTCATTTTGAAAAAATTAGCTTAATACTCCAGTTTCACTAGCGCCCTCAGCAACATATTTCGATTTTACTTTTAGTATTTCGTAAACACTTTCCCTTATTCCATCAGACATTGCCCCAGTAGGTAAGCTATTTGCCTCTTCTCCAAACGGGTCTTCAATTTCTTCCGAAATTACCTCGATGCCCATCATCGCAAAGGCCATTACCATTACCGCCGGAATGGTTAAATATTCAAATTTTGGAACTAAGCCGAAAGGCAGAATGAAAATATAAATAAGAATGAACAGCTTGATAAACGTGCTGTGAGAGAATGGTATTGGTGTTTTCTTAATTCGTTCGCAGACACCCAAAACATCTATAAATCCTTGTAAAATAGTTCGCACTTGCATTTTGTCGAACTCAGTCATTAATCCATCCCCTGAAATTTCTTTCACTTTTAAGTGCATGTTAGAAGCAATTGAATTGGGCAGGTGCTTCAGCTTTTCATATTCCTCAGCCGTTTTAGCATTTGTAAAAATCATGTTGTCTTGGGCAAGATCATTCCTATTTCTAAGATGCCATCGTAGTGCAATCGCGAAATTTGAGATGTGAATTACAAAAAACTTTCGCAATCGTCTATCTTCCATAGGAATGTGCGTATGAAGGTGAAGTGCCAGAGTTCTAGAATCATTTATTAGTTTTCCCCAAGCTTTTCGACCTTCCCACCAACGGTCGTATGCGCTGTTGAGCCTAAAGACTAAAAACATGGATAAAACAAAACCAAGCATAGAGAAGAACATTGAGTCCATGGTTAGTTTACCATTGAGCCAGTGCATATTGAAGATAGTAATCAAGGTGGCATAAACAGTTACAATTCCAACAAATTTTAAAAGTTGCTGTTGGTTATAACTCTCCTTAAACGTTCTTCCAATCGTCTTAAAAAGTACTCCCCACTCTTTCGATTCATATATAATCATAACAACATTACTCTTTTAAAGGAGGCCAAAAATAAACTATTGAAATTAGTTAGAAAAGTGGAGTTTTATTTAGTGTTTCATATTGTTCGTCAACGAGAAGATTGTTACTCTCCGCGCCTTCCACAGCGAGCGAATCTACGCGCTCATTTAATAAATTGCCAGCATGGCCCTTTACCCAGGTAAACGTTACCTTTTGTGAGGGATAAATTTTTAAAAACCGTTTCCAAAGATCAACATTTTTTTTGCCTTTAAATCCTTTTTTCTGCCAATTGAAAACCCATTTTTTTTCTATAGAATCAATCACATACTTTGAATCTGAAAAAATCATTACGTTATTATTCGGTTGTTTTATCATCTCTAAAGCGACTATTACAGCAAGAAGCTCCATCCGGTTATTGGTAGTTAACCGATAACCGACAGAAATATCTTTTCGGTATTTCCCTGACATTATTACTATTCCATAACCCCCTTTTCCAGGATTTCCTTTAGCAGAGCCATCTGTGTATACGATGATATCAGCCATTAAAAAATGATGTAATCTTGAGGATCTAAAGGGGTGCCATTATGCCATAATTCTAAATGTAAATGCGGTCCAGAAGTGAATTCGCCAGATTCTCCAATTATTGCGATTGCCTCACCGGCTTTAACTTTATCTCCAACTTTTTTAAATAGTACTGAGTTGTGTTTATACGTAGAAATAAGGTTGTTTTCGTGCTGTACTTGAATAATATGACCTGTTTCTGAAGTCCATGTAGCGAGAGTAACAGTGCCATCTAGGGTAGATTTAATTGCTTCGTTCTCTGGGGCAATAATGTCAACACCAAAATGCTGCTCTTTTAGACTGAAAGTAGCAGAAACAATCCCCTTGAGCGGAGTAAAAAAAAACATTTTTGAAATAGAAGAGGTGGAACCACCATCATTATTAAAATGCAAATTGTATTGATCTTCAGACTCAATTCTTTGCCTTAGTAATGAGTCTTGTTTTGATGGCTTATTTTCAATGTCTTTAATTGAAATAGACTCTCCGGTTTGGGAAATAGACTCCATGGCGGCAGGGTCACGACCTTGAAGGATTGCCCGAATATTTTCAGCATACTGTAGCTCCATTCTTGCTTTTTCTTGCAACGAGTCTGCTCTAATTAAAGCATACGTAGCCATTTGTTTCGTTTGTACATCAGCATAACCCGGAATAATCTCGCGAACAGGAGTAAAAGCAATCAAGATGGATGTAATAAAGACAACGACAAGCACAATGATGCTACCCCAAGTATAAACATTGAGTGGCGATAAAATCATGGAGAACTTTACCTCAAAAGTGTCATCATTCATTACAACCAGGCGAAACTTATTTCGAAGGCTTTTAATGATTTTTTTCTTTTTTGGCTTTTGCAATAGACTCATATTAATTAGTGCAAATATCACAATAATCTTAAAGATGTATGAATACTAAGACCCTCTTCTAAAAAATAAAATAATTTTGCTTGTTATGCGTTCTAATAGATTGCAATAACAGTGAAAGGAATTAGCAAACATAAAAAAGTTACATTATTAGCCTTTGTGGCATTGATTTTATTGGGTTGCTCGACCGAAAAAAACTCCGCTATTAACAGAGGATACCACAATGTTACAGCAAGGTATAATGGTTATTTTAATGCAAAGGAAAGTGTTAATGAGGGGGTTAGAAAATTAAATGACTCTCATAAAGAGAATTACGAAGAAATACTGCCGATATACGTTTATGGTGACGAAAGCGCGGCAAGGAGCGTTTATCCGCAGATGGATAGAGCAATCGAGAAAAGCTCATACGTAATCAACAATCACTCCATGTATATTAAAAAAGTGGAGTATTGTTCTTGGATTGATGATAGCTACTTTTTAATAGGCAAAGCTAGCTTTTACAAAAAGGATTTCGAGAAAGCAGAGGAAATGTTGGTATACGTGGCCAGTGAGTATAAAGAAGACCAAATTCGTTTTGATGCCATGTTGTGGTTGGCAAGAACATATATTGAAAGTGAAGAGTTTTCTAATGCCAGAGGTTATATAGACAAATGTAATGTTGATGAATTTCCTGAAAAGAAATTAGCAGAGCTAAAAGCAGTGAAAGCCGACTTTTATTTAAAACAAGAAAATTACGAATCAGCAGCAAAAGAGCTTAAAAACGCCCTAGAGTTCACAAAAAAGCGAGAAGATAAAGCAAGGCTAACGTTTATTCTTGCTCAGGTGTATAAAGAAAGTGGCGATTCAAAAAATGCAATACGTTATTACGATGCGGTTTTAAAGCTCAGCCCAGAGTATGAGATGGGGTTTTACGCAAACATTCATAGTGCTTTAGCCCACGAAGGAGGAAACAGCGGCCCTATTAAAACGAAGCTTAAAGAAATGGCGAAAGATGAAAAATATGAGGAATTTTTCGATCAGATTTATTATGCCTTAGCGGAGTTAGAATTAAAAGAAAATAATAAAGAAAAAGGCATTGAATACCTCGAGTTGTCTTACGAAAAAAGTATTATAAACGATGATCAAAAGGCGAAATCGTTTAATCGTTTAGCAGACATTTATTTTGATGATGAGCTTTATATTTTATCACAAAACTATTACGATAGCACGGTTTCTTTTGTGGATAAATCGCAACCAGAATATCCCGAAATTTTAGAAAGAAGAAATAGTCTTACTCGATTAGTAAAGGATATTTTAGTTGTCAGTAAAGAGGATAGCCTTCAACATTTATCAACGTTGCCAAAAGCCGAACAAGAGCGAGTTGTCGATGATATTATTAGTGAGATAATAGCAGATGAAGAGCGAATAAAAGCGGAGGAAGAGGCGAACGCTTTAAACGCTCAAAACACCCCAACTAATTCAAAAATTAACCAAGGAACTAGCACGGATTGGTACTTCTACAATGAGTCTACCATAGCATTCGGCAAGTCAGAATTTAAGAAAAAATGGGGAACAAGAAAGCTGGAAGACAATTGGCGTAGAAAAAATAAATCATCAACGGCTAGTAATGGCTTTGACATAGATTATGGCGAACTTGAAGATTTGGGAATAGAAGATACAAATGCTACTTCAAGAGATTTAAAGAGCCCAAGATATTATCTTCAGAACATCCCAAATAGTAAATCGAAAATGAACAAATCTCATAATAGAATAATCGCCGCACTATACGATTTAGGCCTAGTTTACAAAGAAAAGTTAAACGACAACAAACAAGCAATTATAACTTTTGAGGATTTGGTTACGCGTTACGATACTAGCAAGTATCATGTTAGCGCGTATTATCAATTATTTAGAATGTTTACTGAGTCTAATAATACAGCTAGGGCAAACGAATACAAAAACAAGGTGCTAAAAGGGTTTCCTAAATCGCAATATGCTAAATTGATTCAGAATCCGAGTTACCTTGATAACGAGAAAAACCAGGCTTCAGATGCTTCTATGTTTTATGAAAAAACATATCAATTGTATAAAGAGAAATTATTTGTGCGTGTGATAAACAACTCTAGCAAAGCAGATTCCACATATAAAGGCAATGACCTGCTTACTAAGTTTCACTACTTAAAGGCTCAATCTTTAGGAGAAACAGATAGCCTAACTGTCTATAAAGCAGCTTTAGAAACGTTGATTAAGAATTATCCAGACTCTCCAGAGGCTGAGGTCGCTAAACGCACATTAGCATACCTTACTAAAGGAGAACCTGTTGCGGGAAAAGAGAATGAATCAGCGATTAATTATAAATTTAAGGCTGACGCTAAACATCACTTAATAATCATTCTCCCTAAGGATGGGGTGGATATGAACAAAGCAAAAATAGCCGTATCGGATTTTAATAGAAAGTATTATAAATCTGATGAGCTAAAAATAAGCTCTACGGTGCTAAACAATGGAGAGCGATTAATTATCGTAAAGGCTTTTAATAACGTGTTTAAAGGAATGGATTATTACAAGTCGTTTGATGAAAACACAGACATATTAAATACTATAAAAGAGAGTGTTATTACTAAATTTGCAATATCCGTATCTAATTACCCAGAATTCTATAAAGCAAACGATATTGATGGATATCAGAGTTTTTTCGACATTAATTACAAGTAGAAGGATAGAATGCTGGCTTAGGGTTGATTTCTTAAAGTGTGATAATTAGTTTATTTAAACTCACGTTCTCGTTTTACCTTATTTCTTTTGACCCCTTATTCTTTTTTGTCTCGTGAAATTTTTTGCAGACGATTAAAAAAATTTAATTCACAGTATGTACCGCCTGATAATCTAACGCATGTAACTGCCATCAGGAAGAACTTTTGGAAGGTTATATGTAGAATCGGTAATTAATTCAAACATGGCCTTATCTTTAGACTGTAATCCAATAGAGGTGCAAATCTCCCATTCTTGATTAATCTCACCACATCGTTCAATTTGCGCTCCTAAATGTGTTGTAAGAGCCCAGTAAAAATACTCTGTTGCCATACATTGGTATTCGCAAGTTTTATCGTTATAATGATACCATGCATCACTTGGATAATTATTTGGGATCGATTCATGTTGCCCGCCACGCGCAATATCCATTGCATTGCAGAGTCTACTTCCTTTTTTTTCCCAAAAGGTTTCAGGGTAAGCCTTAGACCACCCTGTAGCAGTTACCAAATGGAGAATCTCTTCTAAAGCGGCATCAAAGGTATCACCACTCCTACCACCCGGATGAATTTCCGAGTTGTAAAGATCTTGCGCCTTTCGACTTGCTTCATGTCTGAAAAACCTTCTTTGGACACTGCTTTTGTCGGTGCCGAATATAGACATACAACTTCCGTGAGAACGCATAGAGTCGAGTACCAGTTGGTCATCAATATTTCCATCTTCATCATTGTCAATGTATTGCGCCATTAGATTAGCAGAGTGTAACAAATTTTCGTCAGTCACATTGTCTGTAGCATAAAGCATGATTCCAAAAACATCCACTTTTTTACAGAACACATTAAAGGCTCTGTCCGGTGAATCTGAATTATCTATAATAGAAAAGTAATTATCGTCATCATTAGTGAAACTGCAAGATTCAGGATTTTTAGGGGCTTTTCTGCAAGAGAATACAATTAGAAGAGAAAAGGCAAATAGTAAAGTACGACTCATGAGTATTATTTTGAAACAACTATCGGTCGGGTAATAACGTATGAATAACGTATATATTATCTTGCTTAAAATTGTTTATTCGAATAGAATTTTCATTAAAAACAATGGTAATTTTTTGTCAGAAAATAAAATAATACCTTTGCGCCAATAAATTTGAAGTTATGTTCAAAAAAGGAAATGATAAAATGGCAAAAGCAAACGAATCAGATTCTGCTGTAGGGAATACTATTACAGCAGGAACAACCATAACAGGAGACATAAACACTAACGGAAACATTAGAGTGGATGGCACTATTCAAGGGTCGGTAAACGCGAAAGGAAAAGTAGTTGTTGGTCAAACCGGTAAAATTGAAGGCGAGGTTGTTTGTCAAAATGCCGATATATCAGGCACATTAAAAGCTAAAGTTACTGTGGCTGAATTACTTTCATTAAAATCCACAGCAAATTTATTGGGTGAAATTGTAACGAATAAGTTAGCAATTGAACCAGGGGCTAATTTCTCTGGCAATTGTAGCATGGGCGCAGTGGTAAAAGAAATGAGCCATGGAGGACAAGCAGAAGAAATTTCGAAACAGTCGAGAACAGCGTAGTAAATACGTTCAATTTTCCGGGTTAGCAATCCAAATTGTCGTTATGGTGGTATTAGGGGTGCTTGCCGGTAAATGGCTTGACGAAAAAATGGGGAATGTAAAGCCGCTAGCAACTATTTTCTTCACTTTATTTTCTATCATAGCATCACTGTATTATCTGGTAAAAAAAGTTAAGTAATGGGGCGTATTAGGTCTAATAATCAAAGGTATTTAATTACAATATCCACTCTTTTTACTGTATTTCTAATTTTCCTCAATGCTTTATTAATCTTAAAGTTTCCTGATATAACTTTACGTGTAATAATTAACGTATTATTGATTTTGTTTTATGCGAGTTCAATTATTTCTGGATTCACTCTTATTAAATCTAGTGAGAAAAGACCTCAAGTCATGATCCGAGTTTCGATGGCATCAACTACATTCAAATTATTAGGCTATCTTTTTGTTTTAGGTATTATCATTTATCTAAACAAGCCTTTGGCAAAAGAAATTGTCGGATTTTTCTTTTTACAATATTTTGTGTTCACAATGGTCGAAAAGGTTTTTATCTTCAAGTTTCTAAAAAGATAATATCGTCTTTTCGCCCAACTCCCAAATTTATTTGTCTAATCTCTAAAAAATAACTCCAATATATTTTGTGTGGGCTTTTTATTGACTACTTTTGCAGCGAATATTGAGAAGGGTGCTAAATTTTAGACGATGAATAACGGAAAATATACAGTAATAGCGATAAGTTTAGCCGTATTTTTTACTTCTATTTTTAATAATTGTGTTGCTCAGGGAGATGACGTTTCGCATAATGAAGAAATTGTTAATAATGTGATTGTCGATAGCGAGGAATCGCTAGATGAAAGTGATGCGGTTTTAGAGAAAGAATCCTTTAACGCTGGCGAGATGATTATGGAACACATTGACGATAGTCATGAGTGGCACCTATGGGGGAAAGGAAGTGGTTCAGTTTCAGTTCCATTGCCAATAATTCTCTATCATCAGGATAATGGGTTTAGTATTTTTATGTCAAGCAATTTTCACCATGGTCATACCGCTTATAAAGGTTATAGATTATTAACAGAACACTTCTTACATAAACACGAAATAGACCCCAACGATTACCCACATGATATGGTTGTAGCGGTAACAGCAGAAGGAAAGTTGGATAAGGCTTCAACATTAAAAATTTGGGATTTTTCGATTACTAAAAATGTCGCAGCGCTATTGACAAGTGTGTTTTTGTTAATGTGGATTTTCATTTCAATTGCTAAAACTCTCGTAGTATTATTCTTTTTGGAATTTAATGATTCGGAAAGTGACCTCAAAAAAATACCATCGCCGCATGATGGTTCTAAAATATTCGAAGGATTCTTTACTTCTTGAAGCCCCCAATCTACTAGAAAATCAGAAATTGCTTTTGGAGTGTAATA
>JABHTA010000268.1 GCA_018669945.1 Flavobacteriales bacterium | reverse complement strand
CCAATTGGTCATTAGATAATCCTGATGGAATAGTCGAATGGGAAACTACAACTGATGCAAGTGGATTTGGTAATAGTACTACAAGTATTATTTTAAACAACTTTACTGATGATCACGTAGGAGAACGAGATGGACTATTAACACCATATCTCAATTTTGCTCCAGCAATAGGCGGCACCATCACTTTAGATTTTAATGTCGCATACGCTAGATACAGCAATAACAATCATGATTCATTATTGGTTAAAGCAAGTATCGATTGTGGTTTATCTTGGCAAACGATTTATGCTAAAGGAAACAATGATTTATCAACTAACGGCGGTATTAATGAATTAGGACCTTTTGTTCCAACGGACAATAATTGGCGCACGGAATCTTTAAATATAGATGGGTATGCGGGTGAATCAAGAGTACAGTTTAGTTTTGAAAACTACTCGGGCTATGGAAATAATGTTTATTTAGATGACATTAATATTTATTATATCGCACCAAATGTTGCTCCAGTTGCCGATCTATCTTTCGAAAACAATAATAATTGTGAAGGCAGCTCAATTCAATTTAACGATCAAAGCTTGTATGGCCCGACCGAATGGGCTTGGACTTTTACAAATGGCACCCCCGCGACTTCTACGGGGCAAAATCCGACAGTAACCTATAACACCCCTGGAACATTCACTATTAGTTTAATTTGCAGCAATAGCAATGGGACAGACACAACGGAATCTACAGTTACTATAGGGAGTTTACCGGTAGTTTCGGCAAACGGAACAGACGAATCTACTTCTGGCGCATCTGATGGCTCTGTATATTCAAACGTTTCAGGAGGTGTGCAGCCTTACAGTTATTTGTGGAACAATGGTGAGGTTACCGAAAACATAAGCGGTTTGACTAGCGGTGAGTATATTGTAACAGTTACAGACGCAAATGGCTGCTTAAGTTCCGCTCAAGCATATGTATCTCCTGTGCCCATAAGCGAAAAAGAAAAGGATAAATATTTTCTATTATATCCCAACCCATCTAATGGAACCGTTACGTTTGAGTTATCTTCACACCCTACTTCAAATGTTTATTTAGAAATATATAATGTTCTTGGAGAAATTATTATGTCAGAACACTTAGGAAAAGAAACATCTAAGATAGACCTTAATCTAAAAAACTATTCTAAAGGAGTTTACGTTGTCATTGTTAAATCTAACAACCAAAAATTTACAGAAAAGCTGATTATAAAATAATGCATACACTTGAGCCATATTTTAACTGGAGAAATCTTTATGTTGCATCTGAAGATAAGCGCTCCCCATTTTATGGAAAAGAATACAGCGAACTCAGGTATACCGAACAAATTTACAATCATCTCATTCACCCTCAATGGGATAATATTGGCTCTACTACCCTCTTTGCTAAAATATTATTCACTGATTATGATGATGGATATTGTATTATTGAATTCATTGGAGAATGGAACGACTGTTTATACAATGATATTATGATATTAAAACGTCAAATTATTGAACCGTTAATTTTTGAAGGTGTAAATAAATTCATTCTAATAATCGAAAATGTGCTGAACTTTCATAGTTCTGATGACTGCTATTATGAAGAATGGATTGACGAAATTGAAAATGGATGGGTTTGCATGTTAAACGCTCGTAAGCATATAATAGATGAAATGAGCAAGGTTGGTATTGACCATTTTTTTGCAATAGGAGGCAATTTAGAAGATATTTCTTGGAGAACAAATCGCCCGATTCAATTGTTACAGAAAATTGAAAAAAACATCAATATGAGACTTGCTAGTTCGTGCAAGTAAGACAATGAAGAAATTCGATATTACAATTCTTACTGACAACAGGTATGTGTCTCCAATACAAATAGACCAGTATATTCAAAATGTTTTAGATGAAGACCGACTAGTTCAGGAGGCGTTAATGCGAAAAGGATTAAAAGTACACAGAACTAACTGGGATAATCCTAATTTTGATTGGGGTTCAACTGCATACATTATTTTTAGATCCACTTGGGATTATTTTGAAAGATTCGCTGAATTTGATATTTGGCTCAATAAAGTGAGCGAACAAACGAAGCTTATAAATCCTGGAAACTTGATTCGTTGGAGTCTTGACAAGCATTATCTAAAAGATTTAGAACAAAAAAATATCAGCATACCCCCTACTATATTTTTAGAACCAAAAGACAACAGAACACTTCAAACTGTATTCGATGAATCTGGTTGGAATGAGGCTATTGTTAAACCAGCAATTTCTGGAGCAGCGAGACATACTTATCGTATATCGGCAGAAAACATATCAAATTATGAAGAAATATATTATAAGTTGATTCAAGAAGAGGCAATGCTTCTTCAAGAATTTCAAAACAATGTAGTTACCAAAGGTGAGGTTTCTTTTGTTGTGTTTGGAGGCAAATTTAGCCACGCAATATTGAAGAAAGCTAAACCTGGAGATTTCAGAGTACAAGATGATTTTGGGGGCACTTTGCACGATTATGATCCCTCAAAAGAAGAAATTGAATTTGCAGAAAAGACTGCCATGAGTTGTTCACCTGTTCCAATCTATGCGAGGGTTGATGCAATATGGGACAATGAAAATAAGTTATGTATTTCTGAGTTAGAACTTATTGAACCAGAACTTTGGTTTAGGAAAAATGATGAATCTTCTAACAAAATGGCTGAGTCAATTTTAAAACACATAGGTATCTCCTAGTAATTTAGTCACAAAAAAAGAGGCTTAAGCCTCTTTTTAATTAAATATGTCTAGTCGTAATTAGATTTTCTTCACACGAACAGCATTCATTCCTTTCGCTCCTCTTTCTAAATCGTAGGTTACTTTATCGTTTTCTTGAATTTCATCAATCAATCCACTAACGTGAACAAAATATTTGTCACCTGAATTCAAATCATTAATAAATCCATATCCTTTTGAAGAATCAAAAAACGCAACTTTTCCTTCGTTCGGAATGTCTTCCGTGTCCACTTTTTTAGGAATACCGATGACAATATCTTCAGCGTCAATTTCAGCTTTAAGAGCGGGATCTGGCGGCGCATCAACCAAATGACCATTTTCATCAACATAAGAAATCATATCTTCAAAAGCAGCGCCTTTTTGATTATTTTCTTTACGCAGCTCCTTTTTTTCCAATTTCTCTTTACGCTTTTTTGCGCGTTTTTTCTCTTTTTCTTTCTTCCCAAAGGTTTCTTGTGATTTTCCCATTAAATCTCTTCTTTACTTATCGTATGGAGCCAAAGTTACTATTATTTTTCTCTCGTTCTATACCCCCTAGTCTTTTTAACAACCTGGTGTGAGAAGCTAGCGCACTAGCAAAGGTCTTGTTTTCAATGAAAGGAACGCCAAATTCCTTGGCTGTTTCCTCTACAATTGGCGAAATATGTTTGTAGTGTACGTGACAAATTAAAGGAAATAAATGATGTTCTACTTGAAAATTAAGACCCCCACAAAACCAATTAGCTATTGGACTTTTTCTTGAAAAATCTGCAGTAGTATACATCTGATGAATTGCAAATGAATTTTCAATACTGCCCTCTACGTTTGGAGTAGGATAGTCGGTTCCCTCAACTAAATGAGCCATATGAAAAACTAAAGCTAAGTTTAGTCCTTCAAAAATATGAGCAAAATAAAACCCAAATAAAATTTGATACCAATTAAAATCAACAACCATCATTGGTATAACCAATGAAATTATATAATAAAGAGCTTTATAAAAGAACAACCTAAAATACTCCTTTGTAGGATGTTTTTTATTATCCTCTGCTCCTAGCTTCTTTGCAAAAAACTTTTTGTAGTCTTTCATCATCACCCAGCTTAAAGAAGATAATGTGTAAAGAAAATAAACGTAAATATGCTGATACTTGTGAATCCACTTCAATTTTTTGTCTGGGCTTACTCGCATAATCCCGGGCTGATTTAAATCATCATCATGATCTGGGATATTAGTGTAAGTATGATGCAGCATATTATGAGTTATAGTCCACACATAATCATTAGCCCCTGCTAAGTTAAAAATTATAGATAACCATTTGTTTATTTTAATTTTAGAAGAGTAAGATCCGTGAACAGCATCATGTCCAATATTTAAGCCTATTTGTGCGGTGTATATACCATTTATAGCACAAAGCAGCAGTATTAGCCAAGGCATACTGACAAATTTGTTTGATAAAATTAGCCCATACGTAACTCCCCAAATCAACAATATTGAAATGGTTTTTGTTACCATTACCCAATTAGCATGTTTGCTGATATTATTTTCAGTGAAATAATTATTAACCCTTTCCCTTAATACGGGAAAAAAATCAGATGTTGGTCTTGAAAATTTAACTTTAGCTGCTTCCAATTTATCAATATAAAAGGCTTTATTTTGGCCATTCATTGAATATACTACAAAATTAACATTTGCTATTGAATAAAATAAAAGCAATTCATCAACTTGTTAACAACCATTTAAATATAACTACTCTTATTCATGAACAATTCCGTAAAAAGAGATTACTGACTAAAGGAATTAGCAGAATTTTTTTCTAGATAGATTAACTTCACTATTGTTAATGAGAGCAGATAAATTTGTGGTGTATCCGATTGACAAAAACTAGATCTCTTGCCTCTAAGGTGTGTGCTTCTGAAAAAGAAAAACTAACCATAACAGTAAGGGGGTATCTATAAGCGATATTTTATCATTTAAGGAACTTCTTATTTGGAAGATGTTTATAGTACTAGATTACCCATTTACTTAATGCGGTGAGTCTATTTTATGCTAGAATTTAATGTTTAAAAATATGCTTGGGGTGAACGGGGTTGCTTCGGTATATTCAATGTTGTTATCATGAAAAGCTGAAAAATTATTGTACCGAACATTAGCTGTGTTTAGCAAATTTATAATGGAGACTCCCGTTTCTAGCTTTACCTTTTTCAAATTTAGCTGGCACATCGCGGCAACATCAAGTCTGCTATAAAACATCTCTGTTTCATTTGTTACACTTTGACTAATATTCTGAATTCCAGACCCATATACATAATTTAAGGAAACATAAACTGGCGAAAAATCTAATAACAGAGCAGATTTCAATTCATGTAACTGGTCGTGAGACGCTCGCAGATACTCCTTACTTTCAAAATAATCAAAGAACTCTTCCGTCCTACCTAATGTGTACGCTAACCAAAGCTCATGTTTATAAAATTGGCGTTTTACAAAAAAATCGAGGCCATAACTTCTGCTTATACCGTACTCGCTGAAGTGCACTTCTTGGTTCTCATAATCGAAAAAATATCGACTCTGATTGTTAGTTACTTTATGAAACCCTTCAACATTAACATTTATTCTTCCATGATTGTAGGATAACCCTCCAGTCGTGTGAACTGCATTAAGAGCGTGAGTCTTAAAACCATCAGCTATTGACCAAAAGTATATTTGATTCCCGAATTCATCAACAGCAGCATTTTCGACAACAAATTGATTGTAAACTCCCCAAGCTAAATTCACTCTCCACCTATCACCTGGTAAATATGACACATTTAATCGTGGTTGAATGAATGGTTTTGGGCTTCCTAAGGGTAAATCAACCTTGAGACCAGGTTCTAAGTGTAACTTTTTTGTGATGAACATTTTATCTTTTGCGTAAGTAGCAACCCTGCTCATGTTTGACCATTCAGTCTTAAGGTTATCACTAATAGAATCTAAACTGTAAGATGCTTTATTTTGTATTAGATTGACACCAAATGAGAAATTATGGTTTCTTGTAATGGGTAAAACATGATTTATCTTAAACGAGGTTTCCGATATTTCATTTTTGGTTGCCAGTTTACCTTGTGGACCAAGTTTCTCTTCTGTTTCTTTTTCAATATAAGATATCCTGTTCACAATTCTAGAATCTAGGAATGAACTGGCGAGTGTAAGGTGTGTTACTCCAGCTTTTTTCCAGTGTTTTCCATAATGTCCTGCAACACCAAATTGATTTTTGATTTGTGAATTAAAACGACTATAAAATTTAAAATCCCTATCCTTACTAACATCTGAATCACGCCTATCTCCACTTGTAAGTAAACTGATTGAGTAAGAACTCCCTTTTTTTGATTCCCCTGAGTATTTAAGATTTATATCGGTAAAATTGGTGTATGTTGCACTCTCATCTCTTACTAATTTTCCGAAAGCATAGTATGTTTTTCTATACGCTCCTTGTATCGAAGATCTTTTAGAAACGGGGACGTTCAATATACCTGCAACGGTTTCATTGGTTAGCTTAACGTTTGCTCCTATTTTTTGATAATTCCCATCAGTTCCTGTAATGTTTACAAGACCTCCTACTCTATCACCTAAATGAACATTGTAGCCGCCTTTATGAACTTCAATGTCCTTAACCATTAATGGGTTAATAGCTCCAATATTGTCATTTTCGCTAGTAACACTAAAAAGGGTTATTCCATCGAAAACGATTTGAGTCTGCCCTTTATAAGACCCCCAAGTAATGTAATCTTTCGTCTGCTCCCCTGCCGCTAGTATTCCTGGTTGGAGTCGCACCAAATTAAAAATAGTATTATCACTACTTCCTGGAAGTAAACTGGCAACACGAGAATTTAACTTCAGCAAACCGACTTGAGTTCCCATCGGGGGGACTATGCTATGTATACGTTTAGCTGATGAATCTGAAGAACTAACTACCTCCTTAAGCT
>JABHTA010000253.1 GCA_018669945.1 Flavobacteriales bacterium | reverse complement strand
ATTTAATTAAGCCACAAATAATGCATAGTCAAAACGCGCAGTTAGGACAGCAATATGTATTTGAGGCGGTGTGCAGAACATATATCGCTCAGGGAGGCGAAAAATTCATCACTATTGGTAATTTTGTTGACCCTACAGAAACTAAAATAGTTAAAGTTAAAAGACCTAGCGGTTTTTCTAAACCACAGACAACTATTGGTTATTATTACATTGATGACGTTTCAGTAATTCCATTGGATAGTTTGAGAGAGGATGAGTGTATTTGCGAAAAAGGCGCTTCAAGAAGTATGGCAGTTGTATTCAACGAAAACATAAGTACTGAACATAAGCTAGAAGATAAACATATTGTTGAATTCACTCAGCTACACTTTGATTCTAAGTTATCTGACTTGCATGAAGATTCCAAAAAAGATTTAGATAAAATAGTTGAAATATTAAATGAGGAGACAACATTCAAGCTTGAAATACAGGGACATACAGATGAAATCGAGAAAACGAAAGCAGGAGCAACGCTATCAGAAGATCGAGCAAAAATGGCAAAGCAGTATTTAATTTCGAAAGGTATTTCTGCAGATAGACTAACAGTGGTTGGTTACGCAAGTGAACAACTAGATAATAGAGAAGGAACAATTGGTGGACAAGCGAAGAACAGAAGAGTAGAGTTTAAGGTATTAGAATAACATGTCTAATAGGGCATTAGTTAGAGGAGATAAAAAGGTAATTATTGCCTGGGCGTTTTACGATTGGGCAAATTCGGTTTATGCTTTAGTTATTTCCACGGCTATTTTCCCCATTTTTTACGGAGCTGTTACAGCTATTAAAAAAGACGGAATAGTTGTTCAAGATACAGTTACTTTTTTTGGTTCTGAGTTTAAAAATACGGAGTTAGTTTCATATGTTATGGCTGCATCTTATTTGATTGTCGCTTTTTTATCGCCCATTCTTTCTGGTATAGCTGATCACTCGGGAAATAAGAAATTTTTCATGAAGATTTTCTGCTATATAGGATCTGCATCATGTGCATTATTGTTCTTTTTTGATCCAAATCATCTCGAAATAAGTATGATTCCTGTGTTACTTGGTAGTGTTGGTTTTTGGGGTAGTATAGTTTTTTATAATGCTTTTCTTCCGGAAATAGCTGAACGAGAAGAGCATGATAAGATTAGCGCTAAAGGTTTTTCCTATGGCTATTTAGGCAGCGGAATTCTTCTAATTATTTGTTTGGTTATAATAATGGGAATTGGAGATGAATATACTCGCTGGGCTTTTGTATTAACAGGAGTGTGGTGGTTTGGCTTTGCACAACTAACCTTTCAAAAATTGCCAGAAGCATTAACCAGAAAAGAAACTGATTATAATATTCTAAAAAGTGGGTTTTTAGAATTGAATAAGGTTTGGAATCAGCTAAAGCAAACGGTTCGATTAAAACGATATTTGTTAGGGTTTTTTATTTACAGTATGGGCGTGCAAACCATAATGCTAATGGCCGTTTTTTATGCAGAAAAAGAAATTATTTGGAAAGAAGGTGACGAAACAAGCGGACTTATAATAAGCATTTTACTGATTCAATTTATTGCAATTCCAGGGTCTTATGCACACTCTAAACTATCTTCTAAAATTGGAAATATTAAAACAATCATTTGTTCAGTTATACTGTGGATGGCTTTATGTGTTGTAGCTTGGTTTATCTATACTCCCATAGAATTCTACATTACAGCTTGTTTAGTAGGGTTTATTATGGGAGGAATTCAATCGTTGTCTCGCGCAACTTATTCAAAGTTCTTGCCAGACACTAAAGATCATGCTTCATTCTTTAGTTTTTATGATGTTTGTGAAAAAGTTGGACTAGTCATAGGAACCTTTAGCTTTGGTTTAATTGAAGGGTTAACAGGAAGTATGCGTAATTCTATATTGGTAGTTGGAGCATTTTTTGTCGTAGGATTAATTATTCTATTCACCGTTCCTAAAGAAGAAGTTAATCTTGTAAAAAATAATTGTGCTCAATGAATAAAACATATGACATAGCCATTGTTGGTGGTGGTATTGTTGGTGCTGCTACAGCATACAAACTTCAGACTGCTTATCCCGAAATGAAGTTGCTGATTCTTGAGAAGGAAAATCATTTTGCCCCCCATCAAACTGGAAATAATTCGGGGGTTATCCATTCAGGAATGTACTATACTCCGGGTTCAAAAAAAGCAATAAATTGTGTAAAAGGGCGCCATGAGCTAGTCAAGTTTGCAGAAGATAATAATATAGCTCACGATGTTTGCGGCAAAGTAGTAGTTGCTACAGAGGAGAGGGAGCTTCAGTACATGGAAAAAATTTATTCTAACGCTCAAGCTAATAGGATTGAGGGTATTGAAAAAATAGATGGAGATCAAGTAAAGGAGATTGAGCCATTTGTTGAAAGTATTGGCGGATTATGGGTTCCTTGTACGGGCATAATCGATTTTGTTGGAACTACAAATAAATTGATTGAGATCACAAAAGGTATTAATTCAGAAAGTGATTTACTAACCGGTCATAAAGTGACTTCGTTTGAGCGGGATGGTGGGGTTAGAAACATTATAACAACAAAAGGAAGATTCCAGGCAAAACAAATGATTTTTTGCGGTGGTCTACAGGCGGACAGATTAGCAAAGCAAGATGAGGTAGATTTAAAAGAAAAGGTTGTCGGTT
>JABHTA010000194.1 GCA_018669945.1 Flavobacteriales bacterium | reverse complement strand
GTTCCGGCAATCACGTATGAGAAAAACAATGCTTCCGTATTACCAGACTTAGATAAAAAATATATTTCACATGTGAAAAATCAGAACGAACTTATTTCAACAATTTTAGAACTATTTGAAAGAAAGAAAGAGACTAAATTGGAACCTACACATGCTGTTGAAAAGTATGTTCAACACATAAATAATCATGTATATAAAAATTAGATTTCACACTGGCTTATGTTCAGCGCGTTTTAAGATCTCTGGTTTAATTATAAATTACTCGGTCAAAAAGATAAGCGTTAGACAAGGAAACTAAATTCTAGTTAATGGAGAAGTTACCAGAAGGGTTTTAAATCTTAAGTTTAATAATCTTCAGCGCGTTAAATAATTTTATCACGGGATATATGGGGTCAATTTCAAACCATCGAAATCCGAAATTAGGACTTGTTCCATTTTTATGATGATTATTGTGATAGGCTTCGCCAAGCATGAGGAAATCGACAGGTAATAAGTTTTTGGACGTGTTTTTTAGCTTAAAATTGGTGTATCCGTATTTATGCGCAAACCAGTTAATTACCGCACCATGAACTGGGCCAGACAAAAAATGAATAGGCAACAGGAAGTACATCCACCAGTGGTTCGCGAAAAAAACATAAAACGTAGTATAAGCAGCCATCCACAATCCTCGAATTATCCATTTGTTGGTAATTCGATCAAAACCTTTCCATTCAGGTAAATTAATTTTGAAGCGATCTTCAATTTTTATTTTTTCATAAAAGATATCTCTAAATTCTTCTGCGGAATGCCACATCAATTTCCATAAGTTTTTATCAAACTTCGGAGAGTGGGGGTCTTTTTCGGTATCAGCAAATGCGTGATGCATGCGGTGCATTATTCCATAGGTATTTGGGCTTAAATAGGATGATCCTTGAGTGATAAATGAGCCAATAAAAAATACTTTTTCCATACCTTTCGACATCGTAAACATTTGATGTGCAGAGTATCTATGATGAAAAAATGACTGAAAAAAAAGTGATAAATACCAATGAGCTATTATGAAAATTAAAATGGTCATTGATATAATCAGTATTGTTTGAATTTTATATTAGAAGAGCCAATTCTATAAATTACAAAATTAGTTGAAAAGAGGCACACCTACAACTATATTATATTTCTGAATCCAACTGGTCGGTAACTACATAATACCTGGGGTCATCGACAGATGTCTCAATTATATTTTCGAATTTTCGATTTGCTTTTAGTAGTAATTTTTTACAATCTGGACTGAGGTGGGTAAGTTTTACCTCTTTACCTAGATCTAGATATTTGTTGGCCACAGACCTTAATGCTTCAATTCCTGAATGGTCGTTTATACGAGACTCGATAAAGTCGATTTCAATTTTATTAGGATCGTTTTTTGCATCGAATTTTGCATTGAAATTCTGCACAGATCCAAAGAAAAGAGGTCCCCAAATTTCATAAATTTTAGTACCGTCGTCTCTAACACGCTTCCTTGCACGAATCATAGTTGCATTTTTCCATGCAAACACTAATGTAGAAATAATAACCCCCGAAATAACAGCTATAGCTAAGTCCTGCCAAACAGTAATTGCGGAAACTGCAATTAGAACAAAAGCATCTGATACGGGAATCTTGTTTAAGATTCTAAAACTACTCCAAGCAAACGTTCCAACTACAACCATAAACATTACTCCAACTAGAGCTGCGATTGGGATTTGCTCAATTAGCGGAGCCCCAAATAAAATAAAGCAAAGTAGAGCGATTGAAGCAACAATTCCAGAAAGTCTTCCTCGCCCACCTGAATTTACGTTTATAATCGATTGCCCAATCATTGCGCAACCGCCCATTCCGCCAAATAATCCGTTTAGAATATTTCCTCCACCTTGCGCTACACACTCTCTGTTTCCACTGCCACGAGTTTCGGTCATTTCATCAATAAGGTTAAGAGTCATTAACGATTCTATTAAGCCTACAGCGGCTAATAGAGCAGCGGTTGAAAGAATGAGCCCCCAGTTACCTTCTAGCGTGCCTAAAAGTCCAAATAGTTGCGTTTGAAAGGTTGGAAACCCTCCTTGTAAGCCTTCACCACCGCCATCTTTAATAAATGAGCCAACTGTGCTAACATCAACACCACCAAAAATTGTGATTGAAGCAACAACTATAATGGCGGTTAGTGCTGCAGGAATTTTTTTTGTGATTTTTGGTAAGCCATACATAATTAACATAGTTACTGCAATTAACCCCAACGTAATTATTAGTTCTTTACTTCCAAAAAATGATGAAACCCATAGTCCCGTATTTGACCAAAATGATACTCCAGCAGGGAGAAATTCAGGAAGCATTCCTAACTGAGATAAGAAAATAACTATAGCTAAACCATTTACAAAGCCCATCATAACAGGGTGGGGTATAAGACGAACAAATTTACCTAGTTTAAATACTCCTGCTAGAATTTGAATTGCTCCTACGAATAACAAAGTGATAAATAACCACTGGAGACCCAAATTTTCGATTGGCGTATCAAGGCCAATTCCGACTTCATTCCCTTTTTGTATCATGTGAATCATTACAACTGCCATGGCGCCTGTAGCACCTGAAATCATTCCTGGACGCCCTCCAAAAATCGAAGTAACTAAGCCCATCATAAATGCTCCATATAATCCAACTAAAGGATCTATGCCGGCAACAAACGAAAAAGCTACCGCTTCTGGAACCAATGCTAATGCAACGGTCAGCCCTGATAAAATATCATCTTTGGGTTTAAACGTGAAATTGTTAAGTATTTTTTTCATTTCCAGCTTTTAAAACAAGGCGCGAAAGTACTGCTTTAGGTTACGTTGAATAGGTAAAAAAGAACTAATTTAGACGTAGGGTGTAAATTATGCTACTAATACTAAATTAATATTCTGAACATAAGAATTTCACCCTACATTTTTTTGTCTTAATTTTTGGTAGCGATAATTTTAGTTAATAGGTAAGGCTAATCCCCACAACCACAATCGTATATTTCTGATTCTAGTCTCGAAAAGAGCCGCTTTGGGAGCACCCAGCGTTTAACATCTTGTTCAAAATTAATTGATCCAGGTATCGTAGTATATTCCTTATCGAATTTAAAACCTAGCTTAGCTAATGTTTTGTTAGGCGCTGGGTTAAGTGCATAAGGTTCACAAACAATTTGTTCTAAATTGAGGTGATCAAAGAAAAAGGGTAATGATATTTTTAATAATTCGTAACCTATCCCCTTGAATCTGTTTCGTTTATGCCACATATGCAGATGCATTGTAGCTTCTTTTCCAAATGTTATATTAGTAAGGTTACAGTGGCCAACAGGCCTTTTATCAACTAACCAAATTAGTGCATACGATTTTTTCTTTTCATATGGCAAGCTAATTTGCTTTTTAAGTATTTGAGTAAAATCTTGTCTATGAGGTATCTTAGATAAATCAACACCTATTTTAGTAAGATATTCATCGCTAGCGTTTAACCAATAATCGGTAACCAACTTAATGTCGTTGCTCGTTATTTCGCGCACGGTTAAATAATTTTCTTCCACTTCTGTGATGTTAAAACGAATATAACTAAATAGACTTAAGCAGAGCTGAAGTTATAATCAATATTCTTCCGGCTAATCTCTTTCCCATTCGTAAAAAGCAAATATCAGAATTGCCAAATATTCGATGGCGATTAACCAAAAGTTTTCGTAGAAATTCGAATTGGAATAAGCAAAGTAACTTAATGGAATTAATAGGGACCAAACTAAAGGAAATCGCCATTTCCAAAAAGCTGTAAAAGCAACTAAGGGAGTTACATACCATGGGTGAATAATTGTAGCCATGCCAAAATAGAGCAGTAATGCTATACTCATTTTTTGTAGCAGCGATTTAGTTGTTACATTTCTTTCACGAAAAGCAATAAACAGGATTGTAAATGCAGCTATGAGCGACATGACTGGCCCCGCTGTTTGAATAATATTCCAACCTTTTGTGTAAAACCCAACCCAACGAACGATATAAAAAATACTCGCGTTGAATTCAAATTGCCGGAAATATAAATTAATGCTTTGGAAAAAGTTTAGAAAGATTTCTTCGGATAAAAAGGGTGCAAAAAATAAGGTTGTTAGGAGAACAATACATCCAAAGTACAATGCACTTATTTTAATCCCTAATCGTTTAATTAGAAACGGCAAAAACATCAATGGGAGTAGTTTAATACAAATTGCAACGGACATTGCACCCGCAGAAAGAATTACTTTGTTTTTGGCAAGTAACCAAACTGCAAATAATAAGAAAAAGATCATTAACCCTTCAAAATGAAGGTTACCAGTAAGTTCAATTATTACTAGCGGATTAAGTGCATAAATCGCAATATACTTTGCATGAATTTCGAATTGTTTAAACAGCTTTAAAAGGATAGCTATACTTCCACATTCGGCTAAAAAGATAAAACACTTCATAACAATGGTAGAGGCGTAAATGTCGTTGGGAAATAGCCAAACGCTAAAAGCAAAAATATACTGGAGAATAGGAGGGTAAACTGTGAAATATTTATTTGAATTCAGTTGATTATATAGCTCTTGGTTTAAGCCAGGAATTATATTTTTCGATTCGAAATACCACGATGGCATATGCAAAAAAGGGTTTTCCCCGTTTACGATAAGTCTTCCGTCCCAAACAAAACGAAAAACATCATCAGATAGGTTTGGAAAGGCAAAGAGAACCAGAAGTCTAAACAAAACACCAAGACCAATAATTACTACTAAGTTTTCGCCCCAAAATTTGTGTAGTAACCAGTAGATGAAAAACAAGCCGAAAGTTATTCCAATTACAGGGTAGAACTGAATACGTGTTAATTCATACATTATGAAGTAATATCCTAAACAAGATGTTGTTACAAGTGTCCAAAACAGTATGTTCTTTAGCAAATTCATGTTCATAATTAGCAACAAAAATAGTTGATTGATTTTCCTGAATATCAGCTAGAGATGCAATCTTATCAACTACTAAATGAAATTTTAAGAATAAATTGAGTGCTTATACTAATTTATGCACATATAAGTCTTACTTTTTAGCAAAGCGAGGGAGTCCTACTGTTATAGTTAAAATTAATTCAGTAGTTTTTTGTAATTCCATAATTAAACGAGTTATTTAATACTCACTTAATTATCTCATTACCATTAGGATGTTTTGCAAAACGACCTTTTTCGCGGGGGTGAACAGGGTCATTTTTTGGCCAAGGCCAACCGCCAAAACCTGTTTGTTGATAGTCAGAAAAAGCTTCTTGAATTTCTTCTCGAGTGTTCATAACAAAAGGACCATTTTGTACTACAGGTTCCCCAATTGGTTTGCCCTGTAATATCAGAATATAGCTTTTTTCAGAACCACTTTCTAAGCTGATTTCCACATCAGCTTTTACATCAGCCGCATGATATTCTTTAATTAAAGATCCGTTAATACTAAGCTCTGCTCCTTGAAAAAAATAAATGGTTCTATTAACACATGTAGATGCTTTTGGTAACTTCCAAATTGCCCCAGCATCCATTTGGATATTCCAGATTGCAACTTCGTTATTTGGGTTTGCTGCCCAAGAATTTGGCGTTGGGCTTGGGGCTATGTCATTTTCAATTTTACCTGCCACAACTC
>JABHTA010000128.1 GCA_018669945.1 Flavobacteriales bacterium | reverse complement strand
TTTAGTAATTTGTTAGATCCAGACTGCAAGGGGATATGGAAATGAGGAACGAAACGTTTTGCGTGGCTCACAAATTTAATGATATCATTACTCAATAGATTGGGCTCAATTGATGATATCCTAAACCGGTCAATACCCTCAATTTCATCTAATTCTTTCACTAAGTCAAAGAAGTTTTCATCAGTATTTTTTCCAAAATCACCGATGTTAACACCCGTCAACACAATTTCTTTTACGTCAGTTCTTGCAATTTCTTCAGCAACTTTAATTGTCTCTCCAACCGAATTACTTCTGCTAGTTCCTCTTGCTAGCGGTATAGTGCAAAATGAACAAAAGTAATCGCAGCCATCTTGTATTTTTAAGAAGCTTCTGGTTCTGTCACCATAAGAATAGGATGGCACAAACTCTTTTACGTCTTTGATGATTCCGTTTTTAACGACTGCTGTTTCTTTTTTTTCAATCGAATCTAAGTGTTCAATTAGGTTAAATTTTTCATTTGCTCCAAGCACCAAATCAACACCAGGAATTTCAGAAATCTGTTGAGGTTTTAATTGTGCGTAGCACCCAATAATTGCAACAAAACCATTTGGGTTGCTTGCTAAAGCTTTGCGAACTAATTGCCTGCATTTTTTGTCTGCATTTTCTGTTACCGAGCACGTGTTAATTACATAAATATCAGCACTTTCACTAAAGTCAACTTTAGCATAGCTTTTATTTTTAAATAAGCGAGAAATAGATGATGTTTCTGAGAAGTTTAGTTTACATCCCAATGTATAAAACGCGACTTTTTTGAATTGATTCATAGCTAATTTGAAGACTGCAAAACTACACAAACAGAGCACATTAAGTACTGTTTTTTCAACAGATTTGTTGAGCTCATTTGCTTGAAAAAGTATTTTAAGCATTGACTTGTTGATAAAACTCAAACGCTTGAATCTTATGAAGCCACCTTTTAAGGATTTTTACAATCTCTCGAAATCTATAGATATGAAAAGTGTTTCAAATTTATTCGCCCTAATTGCTGCAGTTACTATTGTTATTTCTTGTGGTAATCCCAACTCTATAGCAGAGGAAAATGGATTAACTGCATTTCGGTATAACGAACCAGGAGGTATTACCTCATTAGATCCTGCCTATGCTAAGAACTTAGAAAACGTTTGGCCCGTGCATCAAATATTTAACGGATTAGTTCAGATGAATAATGAAACAGAGGTTGTTCCTTGTATATCAACCGATTGGACTGTCTCTGAAGATGGAAGGGAGTATACTTTTACCTTGAGGGATGATGTTTATTTTCATGACAATGAGAATTTTGACAATGAAAAAGGCAGAAGGGTAACTGCGTATGATTTCGAATATAGTTTTTTTCGAGTAATTGATGATGATGTTGCTTCACCAGGTCGAAGTATTTTTAGTGTATTAGAGAAGTCAGAAAGAAGCCATTATAAAGGGTTTTATGCGGTTGATGAGGTTACATTTAAAATCTTTTTGAAGCAAGCTTATCCTCCGTTTTTGGGTTTGCTCACAATGGATTATTGTTCGGTTGTTCCACAAGAAATTGTTGAATATTACGGCAATGATTTTAGAAGAAATCCTGTAGGAACAGGACCTTTTAAATTTAAACGATGGGTTGAAGGGGAAAAGTTGAACTTAGTAAAAAACGACAACTACTTTGAGATGGATGGTGATAATCGTTTACCTTATCTAGATGCTGTTTCGGTAAGTTTTGTAAAAGATCCGCAAGTTGCATTTCTTGATTTTATTAGAGGTAATTTCGATTTTAAATCAGGTTTAGATGGCTCGTTTAAAGATGAAATTTTGACAAATGAGGGTGAATTAAAAGAAGAATACATGCAGACTTTTAAAATGGAAAAGCAACCTTGGTTAGAAACAGTTTACTTTGGTATTCTCGTGGACGAGACGTTGGATAACGTAAAGATCAGTCCGCTAAAGGAAAAAGCGATTCGTAAGGCCATTAATTATGCGATTGACCGAGATAAAATGGTTAAGTATCTACGCAATAATATTGGTGTGCCGGCGCACTCAGGTTTTGTTCCTAGAGGCATCGCTTCATACGATGCTGATAAAGTTAAGGGGTATGATTATAACATTGAGAAAGCACGAGAATTGCTTTATGTTGCTGGTTTCCCAGAAGGAAAGGGGATGCCGAAAATAAAGTTAAGAACAACTAAGCTATATGAGCAAGTTAATATTTTTGTTCAGCATGAGCTTCAAGAAATTGGTATTCCTGCAGAAATAGAAGTTTTCGATGAGGGATATTACCGTGGAATGGTTGAGAACTCTGGGGCAAACTTTTTTACCAAATCTTGGATAGCTGATTATCCAGATGCAGAGAATTTTTTAATGCTTTATTATAGTGATAATTATGCTCCTAAAGGGTTTAATTATACTCATTTTTCGAATTTCGAATTTGATAAATTATACAACATGGCAATGGGCGAAGTTGACGACTCTTTGCGCTATAGTTATTACCAAGCAATGGATAGAATTTTAATTGAAGAGGCCCCCGTTGTGCCGCTATACTATAACGAGGTTGTCCGCTTTGTTCATAATAACATAGAGGGTTTAGAAACAAATTCTATGAATACACTTTCGTTGAAGAGGGTTAAGAAGACCCCGAAGAAACAATGATTTAGAAATAGTTGTTAAATCCAGTGACTTTTGCTTGGTGTAGAAGTTTTACAGATAAAACTTAGTTTATTGGGATTATTCCAATATTTATTGAAAGCATTTCGAAAAAGGAAATACTCCATAACTTTGCAGCGTTATGGATAGTAATGTTAAAAAACTAAGTGTAATGTCGAAATGCTTATTGTCCAGGCAATTTAATGTTTGGGTCAAGCAGTTTCGCCTTATCCATAGCTGTTTTCGCTTTTTGTGAATCGCCCATCTGGCTATAAGTAATCCCCATGTTAACGTAAGATTGCGGATTATTTGGATCTTCTTGGGTAGCTTTTGTAAAGCATTCTAACGCTTTAGGAAAATTGCCAGACATGCCATAGGCTACACCAAGATTTACATATCTATCAGCACCAGAATAGCCGTATTTTATACCTTTTTCCATGTATTCTATTGCTTGTATCGGTTGATTAAAGCCATGACCTAAAGACATTCCTAAATAATACTGTGTGTTAATATGTAGCGGCTGTATTTCTAATACTCGTCTAAAACATTTAACTGCGTTTTCATGGTCCTGTTTTGCCTGGTAAGCCAGTCCTAAATTGTAATGAGCATGGTAAAATTCAGGATAAATTTTGGTAGATTTTGTAATTTCAGCAATTGACAATTCTAGCTTTGTTGAGTCTTTATCAGCATAATGTTGATTCAGTAATTCAATTCCTAAAAACAAGGTGGCACGGGCGCTATTTGGGACAACATCTTTATCTGCCATGTAGAGCGAATAGTTGTCTTTCCAGTCCATATTACGATTTATGGTTGCGTAGCTTGCAATTGGAATCAGAACAATCATTGGTAAAGCCCATTTCAAGTTGAACTGAAAAGGGATATCAGTATCTACTTTAAGTAATTTAATTATCAATCCTGCAAGAGCTATACAAAAGCCAAGTGACGACATGTAAAGAAAACGTTCCCCCATGTATGTTCCGATATTAAATACGAAATTAGACACAATAGAGTAGGAGATGGCGTAGAACAATATTCCGAAAGCAATGACCGTAACAATATTAGGTTGCGTGATTTTTTCTTCTTTATACTTTTCCCAGAGTACTTTTATTGAATACCCTAGCGCAACCGTGATAGCTATAAAAGAGATAATAGCGTAGATGTCTCCCCAAGTTCTCCAACCTAGAGCATCATAGCTGTAATCATAAGATAGCGGATATGGGAAAACTGATAAAGCAAGGTATTTCCCTGCAATAACAAATAAGGTCGGTAATTTGATATCTAGCCCCATTCCTAAAAATGGATTATCCATTAGTTGTTTCGCAGCATGACCACCAAAAAAACCTCCTGAGAACATTTCTCTCAAAGTTAAATAGACAATAGAAACGCCTGCCAATACTAGAGTTTTGATTAATCCAGAACTGAGTTCTTCCTTACGGAAGAAAATATACATAACCGGAATTATCGCAAGAGCGGTAAAAGTATTCTCCTTTGATAAGAGTGATAGTAGAAATAAGCCAGCAGCATAGGGCAAAGACTTATTACCTTTGTCTAAAAGGAAATACATGCTTGCCATTAAAAAGAGTAATGACAAAATTTCATCCATACTTTTAATGTTTGCAACGACTTCTGTATGTATAGGATGAATAACAAATAGAGTAGCAGCAATAAGCGGCAGCCACTCATTGAAGTTTCTAAAAACTTTAAGCAACACAAGGTAAATCATTACTCCACTTAGTGCGAAGAATAAAATATTTGTGAGGTGTCCAATAAACGCCATGTGGCTTTTTATACCGCGCTCGTCAACATAATCTCCAAAAAACTCATATTCAATTGCTAAAATGGTAAAAGACAGAGGACGGTATCTACCGCCAGTTAGTTCAAATTCTTGTCCGTGAGCTCCAACAAACATGTCGTTTGTCCATATATCATCAATACCTGCAAAACCTTGTGTGGTGAAACTATTTCCTAAAATAGCTAGAGAATCGTCTAAAGCGAAGTTGTTATTTAGTGTATTTCCGTAAAGAAAAATAGCCAAAATAAATAAGAAAATCATATGTAATTTTCTGTGTTTGGCAGGCGAATTCCCCAAGGTTATTGGTCGGCTAGAAATTACTTCATTTTGCTGATTGGCTTGTTCTGCAGCTTTTTCTTTACGTGTTTTCTTTGCCATGGCTTCAAAAATAGAATTATTCAGTAAAACTAATCATAGACGTAATCGGGTAGTGATCTGATAAATCTTTAGAAATGGTATTGAATGATGAAGAACGCAAGGCTCTATCGTGAAGAATATAGTCGATTCGATAAATTGGAATAGAACCATTATATGTAATGCCAATTCCAGCACCACTTTCTTTAAAGCTGTCGCATAGGTCGTTAGAAATTGTTCGGTATGCGTAAGAGCTTGGTGTGTCGTTAAAATCACCGCAAACTACTACTTTATATGGTGATTGTTTGATGTGTTCTGAAATCACGTTGGCTTGAATTGAGCGTTTGATAAATGCCTCTTTTAATAGACTAACAATTTTTTTTGAACCATCAATCTGCTCATCAGTTTCTTGGTTGTTTATGTTTTCGATAAACTTGTAATTTTCTTTGGCTAAGTGAACTGAAGCAAGGTGCATGTTGTAAATTCTGATAGTGTCGTTATTAATTAGCATATCAGTATAGATACAGATATTATTTCCAGCATCGGTTAAGTGTACTTTGCCGCGATTCAAAATTGGAAATTTGCTTAGGGTTGCTATGCCAAAATTGTGTTTTAACTTTGTCGTTGTGTACCAAGTATGGTAGTTTTTAGCTTTTTGAAAAGATATAAGTGTATCAAGCGTGTTGAAATATTCTGTTTCTTCTGAATAGAAGAACTCTTGAATACAGATGATGTCAGCATTTTGGTTATCAATTAAATCGAATATTTTGTTACGTGTTTGTTTATTGTTCGACCAATTGTATAAGTCAAATAATCGAACATTGTAGGACATTACTTTAAATCCCTGCTCTTGTTTTTGTGCTCCACCTAACTGGATGAAGTTAGTTAACTGGCTCCATCCGCATCCTATAACGATTAAACTTAGCAGAAGTTGTCGTTTAAATGTGACAAGCCAATAGACTCCGAATAGAAAATTGATAACCAATAGAATTGGATAAGCTAAGCCAAAAAAGGCCATTGGCCAAAAAACACTTGGGTTGACGAAAGGCGATAAATAAGTAATAAATAATAGAATACCGAAAATGCTATTGAGCAGAAAAATCAGTTTATCTATTATAGATAAATTTATCATTTGGCAATTTTAGTGCTAAATTTTCGATGTTTATATTCATTAATCATTCAATCTTAAAGTTATCTTTTGTTATTCATATTAAACAAAAAGTCCTTCTCATTTTTAGATAAGCTATCATATCCTGATTTGGATATTTTGTCAAGAATAGCATCAACTTGCTCTTGATGATCTGCCTTTTCATTATTATATTGTTCATCGGTTTTAGGTCGTTTGTATGCCACTTTCATTTTGGCTTGGCGCTTAAATAGATTTTTTAGCGTCTCAACAATTCGACTAAACCAAAGCCCTGTTGATTTTCCATTTTTGTGTTGCATTGCAAAAAAGTAACCGTAAGCGGCACCTCCAATATGCACCATTTTCCCACCAATATTTGCATCAATGCTCAAAACGGTAGAAATAACGAAAGCACCTAAAGCAATGTATTTGAGTCTTACTGGTCCGATGAACATCATATTGAGTTCTTGATTAGGAGTTAACGTGGCAATTGCAACAATTACAGCAAGAACAGCACCCGAAGCACCTACAACTCCACCAAATGGGGTTAGCGGAATAATTCCGATGCTAATTAATGTGCTGAAAATTAAGTAAGCCATTCCGCCAGCAAGACCGCCAATAAAATACACGGTTAGGAAAGCCCGATTTCCGATGGATCCAGCTAATATTTTTCCAAAAGAGTATAGCAATAGCATGTTAAATAGGATGTGGTTAAATCCATTATGAAGAAACATATAGCTGACAATGGTCCATGGTTGATAGATGAACTCAAATAATGATTCCGGAATACCTAAAACACTAAAGAAGTTTTGCTTTAAACTCCCTGTTAAATTGCTAGGAATAAATAGAATAACGTTGGCTATAATAATTTTAGCTAAATCATTGTTACCTTTAAAAGTTCTCTTTATATCTTCTAAGATGAAATTCGCCATTAGTACAATCCTTTACCTGTTTTTTTCCAATAGGTTATCATTAAAAAGCCGAATAGTAACCCGCCTAAATGAGCGAAATGAGCAATATTATCTCCTTCAATACGAGCTGTGCCAGAAAACAACTCGTAAGCCCCAAAACCAAGAACAGCATATTTTGCTTTTATTGGAATAGGTATAAACATGATGAATAGCTCTGTATCTGGAAACATCATAGCAAAGGCCAGTAATACGCCAAATAATGCTCCCGAGGCACCTACAATTCCAATATTGTAAAGAAGGTTAAGTCGCCCCATTTGCTCATTGATAAAGTTCTGGTTACCGGCTAGAGCATCAGCACCTTCAGAAATTACTAATTGAATTTGCTCTGGTTCGAGTTGGGATTCAAGATTGTTAATCCTAAAATAGATAATAATAAAGTGAAATAAAGCAGCACCAAGTCCTGAAAAAACAAAAAACTGAAGAAATCTTTTAGGTCCCCAAATTTTTTCAACAGCGCTTCCGAACATCCATAAACCGAACATGTTAAATACTAGATGAAAAACCCCTCCATGCATAAACATGTGTGTAATAATTTGATGTGGTTGAAAGAACGGGGAATCCCAATAGTGAAGAGCTAAGAGTGTATCTATAGGTTTACCAAAACCTAGTTTTATAGCAAAAAATATTGCGTTGATAATAAGTAGGTTTTTTACTACTAGAGGTATGTCTCCGAATCCTCTCATTGCTTTTGTTCAAATTTTTTACTCAATTCATCAAGCGTAAGCGTGATTATTGTTGCGTCACCATTTGGGGCTGCATAAGGCATTTCACAGGCGAAAAGTTGGTCGATTAACTCGTTAATCTCTAGTTGAGAAAGTTTTTTTCCAGGTTTAATAGCCGATCTTTTTGCTAAGGATTTGGCTATTGCGTTGTTTTTGTCGAAAGTAATATCATTTTCGGTCTCTTTAAAACCTTCGATGATTCCCTCAAGGAGGTCGGTGGCACTTTCGTTGGAAGACTCTGCAGGAATTCCATGAACAATAAAGCAGCTTTTACCGAATTCACTAATATCAAAGCCAACAGATTTCATTTCTGGTTCTAAAGACTGTAAAAGTTGAAAATCTCCTAACGATAATTCAACCGTTTGGGGAAAAAGTTGTTGTTGAGAATTTCCTTGGTTGTTTTTAATTGCATTGATGTAAGACTCAAAAAGAATTCTCTGGTGAGCCTTTTGTTGATCGATTAATATTATTCCAGATTTAATCTGAGAGATGATGTATCGATTATGAATTTGTGAGGCAGTTTTTGTTTCTATTTTTTTATTTTCCCAATCAGATGAAATAATTTGCTGCGTAGCTTCTTGTTGGTCAAACCCTGAATAGAGTTCTTGCCAATTTTCATTATTTGAAGCCTGAATAGGTGTAAGTGTCGGTTTTGAGTAGCTGCTCCCTACTTTGTTTCCGTGTTCTTTATCAAACGGGTTAAATTCAGTATTAACTTGAATTTCCGGAGCTACAATTGGTCTATGAGGGTCGATGTTAAAGGCACCAGTATCTTCTTGATCGAAATCTAGAGAAGGAGAGATATTATACTTACCTAAAGATTGTTTCACAGCAGATCTAATAATTGCATAAATAGAACGCTCGTCTTGAAATTTTATTTCTGTTTTAGTAGGATGAATGTTGATGTCTATTAGCTGTGGATTAATACTCATATTTATGAAATAGGAGGGGTGATATCCAACATGAATCAATTCCTGATATGCTTTTTGAATGGCATTATGTAAGTATGGACTTTTAATAAACCTATGGTTTACAATAAGAAACTGTTCTCCCCTAGTTTTTTTTGCTGATTCAGGTTTGCCAATGAAGCCAGAAAGGCTAACAATATTCGTTTCTTCTTCAATAGGAACTAACTTTTGTTCATAATTCTTTCCGAAAATGCTTACAATTCGTTGCTTAAATGTGCCTTGATGAAGGTTAAAAACTTTATTATTGTTATGATGCATCGAGAACGCTACTTGCGGATTAGCAAGAGCTATTCGTTGAAATTCATCAACAATATGCCTCGTCTCTACAGGATCAGATTTTAAGAATTTTCTTCTTGCTGGGACATTGAAAAACAGGTTTTTGATACTAAATGAAGTTCCTTTAGCACAGCCGTATTCTTCTTGCTTTTTGAGTATAGAACCTTCTATAAGCAGTTTGGTTCCTAGTTCTTCGTTTTCTGTTCTAGATTTTAGCTCACATTGAGCAATTGCAGCAATTGAGGCCATGGCTTCTCCTCTAAATCCCATGGAGGTAATTCCGTAAAGATCTTCGGCTTTTTTAATTTTAGAAGTTGCATGACGTTCAAAACACATTCGAGCATCAGTTTCGCTCATACCAGTGCCATCATCAATAACTTGCATTAAGGTTTTCCCCGCGTCTTTAATTATTAACTTTACTTGGCAAGCACTAGCATCAACTGAGTTTTCTAGCAGCTCTTTAATCGCGGATGCCGGTCGCTGAATAACTTCACCAGCAGCAATTTGATTCGCAACCGAATCGGGTAAAAGCTGAATAATGTCTCCCATTTCTCTAGTCCCTCTATACGTATTGTAATGCAACGTAAACTATCGCTGCTAATATTCCGATGATAATTAATATTCTTTGATTCGATTTTTTTTGTTGCGCCAACCGGTCAGTACGTTGCCAATTAAATTGGACCCTCTCGTTTCTAAAACCATCAGGGCTGTCAGCATTAGATTTTTGGAATTCTATTTGTCGTTGAATTCTCGATTCAGCACGTTGTAAACGTTCTTTTTTTTCGTCATAATAACGACTGACAAAATTAAATTGCTTTGGCTTACGTGTTTTGAATGCTCCTAAAAATCCTGACATGGAATGCAAATTTAGCGATAGTTAATCAATTTTCGAGCCAACGCATGCTATATTTAGGGCTAATGATAAGAATTGAATAATTTATCAGCTATTGTTATAGAATCTTCGAAGGCACTACTGTTTATACCAGTATTTTGGCTATTTTTATCGAAGTACGAAAGTAGATTTTCCGTTGGCATGTTGCCTGTCAAGTCGTCAGCTGCCATCGGGCAGCCTCCAAACCCTTTAATTGCCGCATCAAAACGAGTGCATCCACTTGTAACGGCCGCATGGACTTTTTCCTCCCAATCGTCAGGTGCTGTATGCAAATGTGCTCCGACTTCTACGTCAGGAAATTCGGGAATTAGGTTTGAAAAAAGTTTAGATATGTTTTCGGGATTCGACACGCCAGTAGTATCAGAAAGTGCTATAACTTTGACACCTAGATCGTTGGTAAGTTTTTGGGTCCATTCAATCGCAATTTCCGGAGCCCATGGGTCACCATAAGGGTTTCCAAATGCCATCGAAATGTAAACAACCATTGTTTTGTTATGTTTTACACATAAGTTTTGAATTTCATCAACACGAATAAGGGATTGTTTAATAGAGGAATTTGTGTTGCGTTGCTGAAAGGTCTCTGAAATAGAAAAAGGAAAGCCTAAATAGTCAATCTCTTCAAAATTACAAGCATCTATCGCACCTCTGATATTGGCTATAATTGAAAGTAATTTAGAATTCGTATTATTTAAATTTAGTTGTGCCAATACCTCCTCTGTATCTATTAGCTGAGGAATAGCTTTCGGAGAAACAAAGCTTCCAAAATCGATTGTGTCGAAACCTACTTTAAGTAGGCTATTTATGTAGTTGGATTTGGATTTTGTTGGTATAAAATCGCGAATACCTTGCATTGCATCTCGAGGGCACTCAATTAGTTTGAACGGTATTGGACTCATCGTTCAAAATTAATATTTTTGATAAAAATTAGGGTATGAAATACATTATCACATTAAGTTTATTTGTTAGTTCTATTTTTTGCTTGGCGCAGCAAACAATCATTGATACAATTATGCATGGAGGAATAGAACGAACTTTTACACTTTATGTTCCAGCGGTCTATACGTCAGGAACGTCAGCTCCTTTGGTCTTTAATTTTCACGGTTGGACGAGTAATATGACTCAGCAAATGATATATGGAGACTTTAGATCGATAGCCGACACCGCAGGTTTTATTATTGTTCATCCCATGGGAACATTAGATGGCGGAGGAAATACATACTTTAATTCAGGTT
>JABHTA010000066.1 GCA_018669945.1 Flavobacteriales bacterium | reverse complement strand
TTTTTCAGGAACAATGAAGCATCAGACAATAGAAATATCTACATTATCTCACTACTAATATTGACAATTGGCGGTTTTATAATCATATGGAAGTTTGGAAGTAGTCTCCTATTTTTGATTGATTTAGCAATGACTATTTCATTTTTAATTGCTCCATTAATAGCGATTATCAATTTTAGGCTCGTTTCTAAAAAGTATGTTGATAAGGGTGCGATACCTCCAACTTGGATGAAATTTCTAAGTTGGGTAGGAATAGTCTTTCTAACAGGATTCTCAATATTCTATATAAACCTTAACTTTACGAAATGGCTAGAAGCAATTTTTTAAGAAACATATTTAGTACATTGCTCCTACTGATATCGGGTATCGTTTTTGTTTCTGCGCAACAAAAAACGAATTGCAAAAGCCAAAATTTCCCAATTAAAAAACTGGGAAAGGTTAGTCCTATGAAAATTCAAGATGACTTTGAACCCAAAATAGTTAATCTTGAAATGCCCTCACCAGGTTCAGATAAACATAAGCTTAGGCTACTCAAAAAAAAGTCGGCTAAGCTATACCCCAGAACATCTGCGGCCCATACAACTTGGGAAGCTGATGAAGAAAGTGCTTTAACAATTGAGAATGGATTTCCGTTAGCAACTTACTTATATATACCGGCACTAAACGATACTATTGTCACCTACTTGGTAGGAGGAATACCCAACGACAACACCGTATCTATTAGTAACGATGGATTTATGTTAGCGTCTTACAATTCATCAATTTTTGCATACGATACTGAAGCGGACACTCTTCTATTCAAAACAAGTTTACATGCCTTTACATCAGAATTCACATTGAGTGATAAGTACGATCCCAAAACATTGTATGACCCAATAGCAGATCGCTTTATACTCGTATTTTTAAACGGCAGACTTAGTGCAGACATGAGAATCCTAGTTTGCTTTTCAAGCTCTAACAACCCAAGCGACCCTTGGAACATATACGAAGTTCCTGGAAACCCATTAAACGATACTACTTGGACCGACTATCCTGCCATAGGCATCACGAAATCTGAGCTATTTATTACAGGTAATTTGCTACGAGATAATGAAACTTGGCAAACTGGTTTTTCGCAGTCAATTATATGGCAAGCTGACCTTAGTAACGGTTATAATGGAGATCCTGCATTAGCTACGCAATTATGGACAGATATATCCTATGATGGACAAAACATAAGAAATATACAGCCTGTGCAGGGAGGTTCAGCACCGCTGGATACAACAATGTACTTTTTATCGAATCGAAATTTCACGATACTCAGCGATTCTATCTTCTTAATGAAATTAGATGGATCATTAAACTATCTAGCCTCTAGCTTATCTGTTAATCTTGGGCTTACCGACACTCCTTATGGCGCTCCTCCGCTGGGAAGGCAAGAAATTGGAGAAGATTCTTTATCAACTAATGACGCAAGAATTTTGGGAGCATTTATCGAAGACAATGAAATTCAATATGTTGCCAACACAATAAATCCATCGACTGGTTATGCAGGAGTATATCATGGTTTTATAGAAAACATTAACGAGTCTCCCCTATTTACAGGAATGATATTATCGGACGACACTTTAGATTTTGGATATCCTAATATCGCATACACCGGAAGTAAAAATTGTAGTAGACAATCTGTAATAGCCTTTAATCATACTTCGCCATGGCATTGGGCAGGAGTTTCAGCAATTATGTACAATTCTGATAGTAAGTACTCTAATCGGTTAACCTTAAAAGAAGGAAGCTCATCTATTGATCGATTAAATGGCTCCGAGAGATGGGGCGATTATTTTGGAATACAACGAAAATACGATACTCCTGATATTGTTTGGACTACTGGTTATTACTCAAAAAATAATGGCAATAACTACACCTGGGCTTCGAAATTAAGGACCTCTTCTGACAACACATTGATGGCTTCAATTACTGACTCAACAGACCTTAGCGGTTTTGGAAAAGCAGACGCCTCAGCAACATTAAGCATAAATGGTGGAAATGAACCATACTCGATTATGTGGAGTGATGAAAATATACAAACATCTGAAGTTGCTAACGACCTAGCTGCAGGATTATATGTTGTGACGGTTACTGATGATAAAAATTGTGTAATTACAGACTCCGTTACATTTGTAGAGACTGCGCCAGCGAACAATGTTTTCCCTAATCCAACCAACGAAAACGTAAATGTATTTTTCGAGTTAGAACAAACGGCAATTGTTTATATAGACTTATATGACAGTAAAGGGGCTCTAGTTAAAAACATGTATATCGACCAAGCTAAATCAGGCGAAAATCTCTTCACGTTTTCTATTTCTCCTTTAGCAATAGGTAGTTATGTTCTAAAAATTAACACTGATGATGAAGAGATTCTTTCTCAGAAAATTGTAAAATTCTGATTCATCATTAATTAGTATTGAAAGCAAGACCATTAACGAAATATACACTATAATCTTCGAGAAACGAATATGGGTAAATTAGCCGTATGGTTCCTAACCTAGACTGTAGCTAATTACAAAATGACAATTAAAGAAATATTAAATACCACGAATCATAGACAATGGAAAATTCCTTCTGGAGGTTGGAAATTTTACCAGGAGTGGAATAATGCAATATTTCTTCATTATCAAGTTGACCTGATCGAATTGAAAAAATTTGTCCCTAAGGAAATAGAAATTGACCTTTTTGACGATAAGCCATGGATTTCAGTTGTTGCCTTTACAATGGAAAGAATAAGACCGAAAAACCTACCTTCTTTCCGCCCATTATCAGACTTTGATGAAATAAACATTCGAACCTATGTCAAGTCAAAAAATAAAAGTGGCGTTTACTTTTTAAGTATTGAGGGTGGAAAAAAATTATCATGCAAAATCGCAAAAGGAATCTCTGAGCTTCCATATAGATTTTCTGAAATCAAACGTAGTGAAACTAAATATCAGTCCCAAAATTCGGAATTTGAAGACAGGCTTTATATTGAATTTACAGCTGGAAAGGAGTTAAGCGAAAAAACGGAACTAGATAAATGGCTGACTGAAAGATATGCTCTATTCCAAGACTCTGGTAAATCAATTAACGAATTCGAAATACATCATTTAGAATGGCCAATTAATGCCATTGAATTAAAAAAACTAGATGTCAATTATCCAAGATTTGAGAGATTAATAGATGAGAGGCCACAAAAAGTTCACTATTCAACAGGAGTGAAAGTAATAGTTTGGGGGAAGAATAAAAAAGAAAAAACTAGCTACAAAACTATGTAAAAATGCATTAAAACGCATTTTACACTAAACGATACAAA
>JABHTA010000085.1 GCA_018669945.1 Flavobacteriales bacterium | reverse complement strand
GCAATAGTGGTAAGTGAGAGAAAGAAGGCATGGAGTCTTCCCAGCCTAGGAAACGATATAATAACACATGAAGTGGCGCAGAAGGCAACCACTCTTCACCGCGAATAACGTGCGTGATTTTCATGGCGTAATCATCAACTACATTGGCCAAGTGGTAGGTTGGCATGCCGTCAGACTTGTAGAGGACTTTGTCATCCATCTTATTAGTTTGTACTGATACAGAACCACGAATTTCATCATTGAATTTTACTTCATCATTTGCAGGAACCATTAAGCGAACAACGTATTGTTCTCCAGCGGTTAGTTTAGCATCAGTTTCTTCTTTCGATAAATGGAGAGAGTTGTTTAAACCGTCACGAATAGATGAGTCATAAGAAAAAGTTTTTTTCTCAGCTTCAAATTGCTTACGTAAAGCGATTAATTCATCGGGCGTGTCAAATGCATAATACGCATTACCAGAAGCGATTAATTGTTCAGCAAATGCTGCGTACGATTCTTTTCGTTCCGATTGTCGATACGGACCATACTCCCCTCCTACTTTTGGACTTTCATCTGGATCTAAACCGCACCATTCTAAGGCTTCTAAAACATAATCTTCCGCACCTTCAACAAAACGTGTTTGGTCAGTATCTTCTATTCTAAGGACAAAAGCTCCGCCATGCTTTTTAGCATAGAGGTAATTGTATAAAGCAGTTCTAACACCACCAATATGTAAAGGTCCAGTTGGGCTTGGGGCAAATCTTACGCGTATTTTTGACATGATTTAATTTTTAGCAAAAGTAATTATTGTGCATCAAGCCAATTACGTTCTTGTGTCAGCAATTCATTAAAGTACCATTTCAGGTAGAGCGGCACTAAATTTAGAACCTGTAATTATTAACCACATTATGCGAAAATTTCAATACAAATAAATACTAGCGCATCTCCTCCATCAGCTCTGTAGTATCTGCGAAATAAGGCTAACACTAAAAATACTAAGTAAGAACCAACCTAAAAAACCTTCAATAATAGCAAGATATCGACCTATTCCGGTTACCGGAATATCACCAAAACCTAAAGTAGAGAAGGTGTTTACACTGAGCATGATGGAGTTCATTCCACGTAATAAAACCAAATATGAAAGATAGATTATAGTCATCACGGTAAGGCTGGTCCCCACCAAAAATTTACGTCCGCCACTCAAGTCTGTCCACCGACCCTGAAGGATTTCCAATCTTCTATAAAGCCAAGTGTTAAATTTATATTTAGCTAATGCTAAACTGTATAAGGGCTTTAAGAGAATGGCGAACAAGAAAGGCAGCTCACTTTTTTTATCATTAAGGTTGATTTTAAATTTTTCAAATGAATTGAACTGACTTTTAGAACTTTCCGAATAGAAATCTTCTAGATTCTGTTCAGAGGAGAAGTAATTTATCATTGTATTTGATTTCTCCATGAAGAAATGTCTATTTATTCGGTCCCAGTCTGAATAAATGAAAAAGAAAATAAATGCGAACCAAAGCACAACCCACATGCTAATCTGAAGTGATCGCATGGGACTTGTACCATATTTAGCAAAATATTTGAGAAATACGTTTAAGTAATAACTAGCTGCTGATTCGAAATCATTATTCGATTCCATGAGTAATTTGAGACGTTTCGTCTCTAGGTCTTTCATTTCAACCAAGCATGAATTCGCCGATGCACGATCGCCTCGTGTTTTATAAAGACGGTAGAATTGGTTATATAAATTGACCAAACCATCGTAAGCATATTTATTAGTAAAATCTGTTCCTAACCTATTTCGAATCAAAATGGTGTCGTTAACCAATATAGCCAACTTAGTATCAGAAATCAAGCTCCAATCTAAATTGGTGTTTTCGTTTGGCATGGAAAATCTCTCTGCAGCTAAATAATCTGAAATAATAACATCTTTCATTGATAATGACTGGGCAATGCCGGAATTATTGAATACTAATCCCGTAAGGGAAGATGAAAGAAGGTTAAGTGTATTAATCTTGGTATTTATACAACGAATGGCAGCGTATAGATTATTTGTGTTTTCTGTGGACTCAGGAAAAGAGCAATCCACCAAAGTACATGCATCAACTTCGCTATCATAAAGAGCAACGCCATATCTTCTTTGACTTGTGGCGAAATCACATGAGTCAACTAAAAGCTGTAAATTCACCTTAGATCGATTAAGGGAAAAGTCAAAAATTGAGTTTTTATCTAGTCTTATTTCTTCAGAGGCTATATCAAACAACGAAAAGGCATGAATGGTTGATTTAATAAGATCAATATTGTCAATACTCGAATTCAACAACAATACACTTGCCCCTGAGCACTTTGATACTTTAAAACGCCTAAGATCGGTATTGGATATCCTCAAGCCCTTCAATACGCAATTCTGAAACGTTAGACGTTTAAGGTTAGAGATGTTTAACGCATATAATGAGATCAGACGCCCCCGAGAAAAGAACTCTACGGGGTCATTATGGTTATGATAACTCTTCCCTCGCACTACCACCTTGTCCTTAATAGCCAAACTACCATTGACCCTAGTTTTTGCCAACTCTTGAATTTCGTACCAGGTAATGGTATCCCGAACCACCTGCTCTTCGTTTGCCATTATTAAAGATGGCATAAGGATGAGTATAAGTAATTTCCACATTGCGCCTTAAAAGTAACAAATCGTAAGAAACCTACCTTCAAACAATTTACAGAATGGGGTTTTTCCAAGGAAAACAAATAGGCATTGTTTTCTTTCTTCTGGAATAATAAATAGGGAGCTCACAGACGTAATCTTTGCTTTCGGCTAATCTACACACAAAGGATTCAAGAGGATAAAACTCTTCAGGAACAATTTCAAAAACCTTTTTGGCGTTCATTGCTTTGCTTTCGGCACTCTAATTTCTCTCACTAAATCAATAATATTTTGCGGAGGCGCAGGCGTCAAATAAGAAACAGTAGCTGTAACTAAAAAGTTAATGAGCATACCCAGGGTTCCTATTCCTTCAGGTGAAACACTAAACCACCAGTTTTCAGCTGTATTGAGTTCGGGAGAGATAAACTTAAAATAAACGATGTAGCAAATCGTAAACAGTAAGCCAGAAACAATGCCCGCAATTGCTCCTTCTTTGTTTATTCGGGTGGAGAATATTCCCATAACAATTGCGGGAAAAAAGGAAGCTGCCGCTAAACCAAAAGCCAAGGCAACAACTTGCGCAACATAACCTGGGGGGTTAATACCGAAATATCCAGCCACAAGAACGGCAACTCCAGCAGCAATTCTTGCCAACAATAATTCTTGTTTTTCGGTGATTTCAGGCTTAATCTGTTTTTTCACTAAATCATGAGCAACTGCCGTAGACACAACAAGCAGTAATCCTGCGGCAGTAGAAAGTGCGGCAGCTAAACCGCCGGCCGCGACCAAACCGATTATCCAGTTAGGAAGTTTAGCAATTTCTGGGTTGGCTAGAACGATAATATCTCTGTCAATGGTTACCTCGTTTTGTCCAGCATCTTTAATGTATTGGATTATACCGTCATTATTTTTGTCTTCGATTGTAATTAAACCAGTGGCCTCCCAGTTTTGCACCCATGTTGGCCGCTTTTCGTACTCAACTTCGCTTACCGACTGCATCATGTTTAGTCGTGCAAAGGCCGCAATAGCGGGGGCGGTTGTGTATAATATCGCAATAAAGATTAGCGCGTATCCTGCAGAAACTCTTGCGTCACGTACTTTAGGTACAGTAAAAAACCGAACAATTACATGTGGTAATCCAGCAGTTCCGACCATAAGTGCAGCGGTAATAAAAAATACATCAATAGTTGATTTAGTGCCATCGGTGTAGGTGCCAAAACCTAATTCTTCAGACAGTCCATCGAGTTTGTCCAGCAGAAAAGTACCGGGCTCGTTAACGAGCTCAGCACCGAAACCCAGCTGGGGTATCGGGTTGCCCGTCATCATAATGGAGATGTATATCGCAGGGACTAAAAAGGCGAAAATCAATACGCAATATTGGGCCACTTGGGTGTAAGTAATTCCTTTCATCCCCCCTATCACCGCATAAAAGAACACAATAGCCACTCCGATAATTACACCAACGCGTATAGGCACATCTAAAAATCTAGAAAACACCACCCCTACCCCACGCATTTGACCAGCTACGTATGTAAACGAGATAAAAATTACGCACACTACAGCAATAAATCGTGCTGTTTCAGAATAGTAACGGTCACCAATAAAATCAGGGACTGTAAACTTACCGAACTTCCTAAGGTAAGGAGCGAGTAATAATGCGAGTAGCACATAGCCGCCAGTCCACCCCATTAGGTAAACGGAACCATCGCGTCCCGAGAATGAAATAATACCAGCCATTGAAATAAAAGAAGCCGCAGACATCCAATCAGCTGCAGTTGCCAACCCATTTGCCAAAGGAGAAACCTGCCCGTGAGCAATGTAAAAATCTTTAGTGGAAGACGCTCGAGACCAAATCGCAATTCCGATATATACAGCGAAGCTGAGCCCAACAATAATGAATGTCCATGTTTGAATCGTCCAGTCCATTACTCGTTTACATTATGTTTTTTGTCGAGGCGATTCATAAGGAAGACATAGACAAATATTAGCAACACAAAAACGTAAATAGAACCTTGTTGTGCAAACCAAAACCCGAGCTTAAAACCACCAATTCTTATGGTGTCTAGCTCGTCAACAAATAGAATTCCACAGCCAAACGAAACAGCGAACCAAACGAAAAGGAGTATCACTAAATACTTAAGATTCGTTTTCCAATATTGCTGCGCAGATTCGCTCATTCAGGGCGTGAATGTATTAAAAATCAGTGGGATTTCTCATTAATAAAAGCGGAAACCCGGCGCTCTAACCAGCTAGCTCCTTTAAATGCGGGCCAAGTTAAAAACCCCAAATGCCCACCGTTTTTTGGTATTTCAAGAAAAAAATTAGGATTGTTTTTTGCTTCATCTATAGGGTAGCATGACACAGATAAAAAGGAATCGTTTTCGGCGCTCACAAGTAATGTCGGGATATTTATTTGAGAGACAAACTGTTTGGAACTAGACTTTGTCCAGTAGTCTTTGGCGTCAAGAAATCCATGAACAGGAGCAGTAAACAGGTTGTCGAATTCATGAAAGTCTTTAGCAACATTGATCGCTTCAATATCTAGTTTTTTAGAGGGGTGTTGGTTTTTTTTTTGATTCGCTTTCGACTTCATGGATTTGAGAAAACGCTGAAGATAAATTTTGTTATTTAGCTTTTTCAACTCCATTGCAGAACCCTCTAAATCACAAGGAGTAGAAACAGCAATTCCGATTTTGATTTTCTCGGAAAGACTATTTCCGCTTTCTCCCAAATATTTGAGAACTTGGTTTCCTCCTAAACTAAAACCGACAATTATAATTTCAGAGTAATCTTTCGAAACATGATCTATTACCAGCCGAAGGTCGTCTGTCTTTCCGCTGTGGTATGAACCGAATGATTTGTTAATCTCACCGCTGCACCCACGCATATTCACACAAACAGTGTCACAGCCGATTAATCCAAGTTCCGTTGCCATCCCGACCATATAAGTTGATTCAGAATTGCCTTCTAAGCCGTGCACTAATATTGCAATTCGACTGTGCTTGTTTTTTACAAAATCTAAATCTAGAAAGTCATTATCAGGAGTTGAAATCCGATTGCGAGAATAATTTAAGGGGCTTACATTTCTGCCAAAGCGTGCTAGAATCGTTGTTAAATGCGGCCCACGAAAAGGAAAAGGCGCCCGATATGACGACTCAATAATTGGCACTTTCTTTAACCGTTGTTTTTTGGTTTACCGGAGCGCCATTTCTTATTGAAAGGACGCTTTCCTTTATTGAAAGGCTTTTTGCTCCCTCCCCCGTGACCAGCTCTTTTCTTTCTAAACGAAGGGTCCCATTTTGGACCGGGGCCAAACCCTTCCGGAAGAGGTGATTTAGGCACTTCAGACTCAATTAGCTCTTCAATTTTATGCATTTTGTACATGTCATCCTCGTTGACAAAAGTTAATGCTACTCCAGTAGTATTTGCTCTTGCTGTTCTTCCAACTCTATGCACATAATCCGGCGCATCATTAGGGACATCGAAGTTAACAACCAGATTAAGGTCTTTAATATCAATACCCCTGCTAACGACATCTGTAGCAACCAAGACTCGTATTCTTTTAGAACGGAAGCCAAGCAAAACATCTTCCCTTTGTTTTTGTTCATAATCCGAAGATATCGCGGCAACCTCATATTTTTTCCCACGGAACGCGTTCATAATATCAGCAACTTTACGTTTGGTTGAAGTAAAAACGATAATACTTTCGTACTCAGGATTCTTATCTATTAGTTGTGTTAATAGTTGAGCTTTTTGAGCATCATAAGCTAAATAAGCAGCTTGTAAAACCCCAGCTGCAGGCTTAGAAATAGCCATGCTAATTTCATCATATTCCTTCTTTAAAATTTTAGAAGCGAACTCTCTAATTTTAGGAGGCATAGTAGCGCTGAAAAAGAGCGATTGTCTTTCTTTAGGCATTTTCTTGATGATTTTAAGGATGTCATCGACAAACCCCATGTCAAGCATTCTATCAGCTTCGTCAAGAATTAAATGCTCAATGTTAGAGAAATTAACATAACCCATGTTTATGTGCGACATCAATTTTCCTGGCGTTGCCACGACAATATCGCAACCATTTGTTAAAGCAGATTTTTGTGCCTCCCAGTTTGTCCCATCCCCGCCTCCGTATATTGCTAGAGAACTAGCGCCCGTAAAGTAGGAAAAACCTTGAATTTCTTGTTCAATTTGAATCGCCAACTCTCGTGTTGGACAAATCACTAATGTATTTAATCCTTTTGTTGATTTGTTAGCTAATTTGTGTAAAACAGGTAAAATAAAAGCAGCAGTTTTTCCTGTTCCGGTTTGCGCACAACCTATTAAATCGTTGCCTGCAAGAATTTTCGGCATTGCCGCCTCTTGAATAGGTGTGGCGTCTTCAAACCCCATGTAACCAAGCCCTTCAATTAGCTGGTCGTGTAATTTAAGTTCTGTAAATTTCAAATGTCATTCGTTATGTTAAGATCTAAATTGGCGTAAAAACCTAAATCTTCATTGGTAAATAATTTCGTTATCAGTGCTATTTGGCCTACATGATACGAATAATGTTCGACAACGTGAATAATTATTCCTGTTCCCGACAGCCGAAACCCTTGAACGAGTCTTTTTTTATTTAGTTCTATTTCTGTTGCCGAAGCAATAACATCAACAGCTTTTGTTGAACACTTTGTTATTCGTTTAAGGAGCTTCCTGGCACCAATTTTTTGATTTGGGGCAAATTCAGCGACACGAAATCTAACATCATCTGCGCCACCCAACGAAGAGTTTATGTACTGGGTAATATTTCCCTCAAGGTGAAGAATCAAATTTCCAATCGAGTTTAACGCTTGCTTGTTCTCCCCTTGGAGATCAATCAAAGAAAGAGGGAGCGACCAAACTTGCTCCTCAGTTAACATTGAAAGACACTTTTCAACTCGAATGGTGTTTTCGTTAATTCTAAGAATAGACTGTTGTAAAAAATCGATTATCACAAGGGTTTGCAAGCGCTGAATAAATCTAAGCGAATGTATCAAAAATACTCTTAGAGAAAAGGTACAATTTTTGATTAAAAACAGAGTTAATCTTTATCGGAGATTATTCTCTAATTTTGTTTTAGTGTCAAACACTCTTTCCACATATAACGAGCTAATTGCAAAGCTTGATGAATTTATCCGCAGGTTTTATAAAAATCAGCTAATAAAGGGCGTAATATATTCTCTAGCGCTTCTTCTCTCCTATTTTCTATTGACAGTTTTAATTGATTACATCGGGGAGTTTGAAACAACGCTCAGAACCGGTTTGTTTTACGGGTTACTTCTGGTTTCAGGATTAACTATTGTTAAGTTTTTAGTTCTACCCGGAGCAAAACTATTTAATATGAGCGAAGGCCTTTCACACGATGAAGCCGCAAAAATAATTGGATCTCATTTTACTTCTGTGCAAGATAAATTGTTGAATGTATTGCAGCTAAAACAGTTAACAGATAATAGTAATTCTGCATTATTGTACGCAAGTATTGATCAAAAAGTAATGGAAATTAACCCCATTCCTTTTGCTTCGGCAATTGATTTTTCGGAAAACAGGAAGTATTTTAAGTTTGCCCTTCCGCCAATCGTTGTTTTTTTTCTATTGTTTTTCGTTGCGCCTAACGTGCTAAGACAAGGAACATATCGGTTGGTAAATCACACCCAGCATTTTGCGCCTGCGGCACCCTTTGTATTTATTGTAACCAATAAAAACCTAAAGGCAATTAAAGGAGATAATTATACAATTTCTATTGCGGTAGAAGGAGAAGAGCTGCCAAACAATGCTTTCATAGAAATGAACGGAAGTCGGTTTCGGTTGAAAAAAATATCTAAGACGGAATTTAGTTATACGATAAAGAACATTCAAGAAAAAACAGAGTTTAGACTTGTTGCAGATGGCTTTTATTCGGCAAGACAAGAAATTATGGTTGATCCAAAACCTCTCCTTTTGGGATTTAATGTTAAATTAAATTATCCAGGATATATAGGCAGAGAAAACCAATCGCTTAATAATACAGGCGACATGGTTGTTCCCGAAGGGACAGAGGTTGTTTGGACGTTTACAACCAAAGACGCGAACAAGCTGAGGATGAGTTTTGCCGATACATCATTCGTTTTAGACCAATCCAAAGAGGCTACGTATAAGTACGCTGAGCGCTTCCGGAAAAGCAATAATTATTTTGTTTCAACAAGCAATGAATTCATGAACGGAAAGGATTCTGTGATGTATTCGATAAGTGTTGTTCCGGATCAATATCCGTCAATTGAGGCTGAAGAACAGGTCGATTCATTATCTAGCAAACGGATTTATTTTAGAGGAAACATCGAAGACGATTATGGGCTTAAGAGATTGACATTTAATTACAAATTTAGCAAGTCTGATTCTGCAGCCCAAAATGATTTAGTGACACAAGAAATCTTAATAAACAGAAATATAAAAGATCATTTTTTTCATTATTGGGATATAAGTAATCTATCTGTATCTGCAGGAGATCAAATTGATTACTATTTTGAGGTTTGGGATAATGATGGCATCAACGGAAGCAAATCTACTAAGTCAACTAAAATGATTTTTAAAGCCCCTACAAAAGATGAATTAGCAGAACAAACAGAGAAAAGCAGCGAAAAGATTAAGAAAAAACTTGAGGAGAGTTTGACCGAAGCTAAAGAATTACAAGAAGATTTAGAGAAATTCCAAAAGAAATTGATGGAGAAAAAAGAACTTTCCTGGGAAGATAAAAAACAATTAGAGGAGTTACTTGAAAAGCAAAAAGAGCTAGAAAAAAATATTGAGCAGGCAAAGCAAGAAAATCAACAATTGCAAAATGAACAGAGCGATTATCAAAAACAAGAAGAGCGAATTGTGGAGAAGCAGAAGCAGGTTCAAGAACTTTTTGAGCAGGTAATGACTGACGAAATGAAGGAAATGTTTGAAGAATTGGAAAAGATGCTAGAGAAATTAAAGAAGGATGAATTGCAAGAAATGTTGCAGGAGGTGAAGCTGTCAAATAAGGACATTGAAAAGGAATTAGACCGAACGCTTGAAACATTTAAGCAGATGGAATTCGAATTGAAGCTTGAAGAAACAATTAAACAACTTGATGAGCTCGCGAAAGATCAAAAGGAATTAGCAGAAGAAACGAAAGACAAGGATTCTGATAAAGATGAGCTAAAAGAAAAGCAAGAAGAAATTAAAGAAAAATTCGAGGAACTTCAAAAAGAATTGGATGATTTAGCCGAAAAAAACGATGACCTAGAAAATTCGCATGAAATGCCTGATACTGATCAAGAGGAGCAGGAGGCGCAAAAGCAAATGGAGGAAAGCTCGGGAGAGTTAGAAAACGGGAAAAAGAAGAAAGCGTCACAGAGCCAGCAAAGTGCTGGTGATGAAATGCAAAAGATGTCCGAAAAACTTCAAGGAATGCAGGAAGAAATGGAAGAAGAGCAAGCAGAGGATTTAGATGCACTCCGGCAACTTAGAGATAATTTGATTTCACTATCTTTTGATCAGGAAAAATTGATGGAAGAAGTGAAGTCAGTAAAGAACCATAGCCCGTATTACGTTGAACTTATTCAACGACAGAAGAAACTATCTGATGACGCAAAAATGATTGAAGATTCTTTGTTTGCCTTAAGTAAACGGCAACCAAAAATTCAATCGGTCGTAAACCGAGAAATGTCGCAAATCAATGAAAACATTGACAAATCAATCGATTTACTGAGCAATCACAATCCACCGAAAAGATTCAATCAATATATTACAGAAGCCGCAGGTCGTGAACAATATATTATGACATCATTAAATAATTTGGCGCTTATGTTAGATGAGGCTATTCAGCAAATGCAGCAACAAATGTCAGAGCAAAAATTTGGTAATAAGAGCTGTTCTAAACCAGGAAATAGTTCCCAACCAAAACCAGGAAGCATGAAAAAGCAGCAGCAAAGCTTAAGTAAGCAAATGCAGCAGTTAAAAAAGGAGCTGGAAGAAGGCAAAAAGCCGGGTAAAAAACCGAACGGATCCTCTCCAGGAGGAGGAATGAGTAAGAAGCTTTCTGAACTGGCTGCGCAACAAGAAGCCCTGAGGAATGAGGTCCAAAAGATGGCAGAAAAAATTGGTAAACAAAGTGAAAATGAAGTCGATGGAGAAAAGAAAGGGGGTAAAGGAAACCTGGAAAAGCTGGCAGAAATGATGGAAGAGAATGAGAAAGATATTGTAAACAAGAACATCACACAAGAGACCATAAGAAGACAAAGAGAAATTATGACAAGGCTTTTAGAGCATGAAAAAGCGGAGCACGAAAGGGAGTTTGATGAGAAAAGAGAGTCTCAAGAAGCAAAAAGTCAAAAAATTAGTAACCCTTCAGAAATTTTTGAGTATAATAACTTGAAACAAAAAGAGGCGGAGCTATTGAGAACAGTTCCTCCAACAATGAATAGTTTCTATAAAGATAAAGTAAACGAGTATTTTAATCAAGTAGAGTAATGATAGCAATGGAAACCCAAGAAATCCAAATTAGCTCAAAAACAGAAAACTTAACAGTTATTGAAACGCTCGTTGACGAAGTCTGTGAAGAGTTTAAAATTAATGAAGATTATTACGGAAACATATTAATCGCATTAACAGAGGCGGTTACAAACGCCATTCAACACGGAAATAAATATGACCCAGAAAAGAGCATTAATCTTCAATTTGTGCCTAATCAGAAAGAGCTCGTTTTTACAATAAAAGACCAAGGTACAGGATTTGACTTTAATAACTTGCCAGACCCAACAGAACCTGATAATATTCAAAAACCGCATGGAAGAGGTATTTATTTAATGAAACATTTAGCGGACAAGGTTGAGTTTTCGGACAAGGGCAGAGCCGTTGAGTTGAACTTCGTCATCAGCGCCAACTAGTTTAACCTATTCATTTATTGTGATTCGCTTCCATTGCGAGGACATTTCCTACAAGCTACCTAATAAAATTGCAACAAGAAATTGGTTGATGCGGTTAATAATAGAAGAGGGTTTTAAAAGCAACGATATTAACTTTATTTTTACTTCTGACGAATATCTACTTGAAATCAATAAGAAGTATCTTGGCCATGATTACTATACTGATGTTATTACATTTGATTACAGTGAAATGAATGCAATTGGTGGAGATGTTTTTTTAAGCTACGACAGAATGAAAAACAACTGTAAAACCCTAAAAATTAATGAGATAGATGAGGTAAATCGCGTTTTAGCGCATGGAGTTTTACACCTATGCGGGTATAACGATAAAACAAAACAGGATAAACGGGAGATGACCTCTAAGGAAGATTATTATTTATCTTTGCGCGACTTTTAAATGGTTTCACGTGAAACAAGTTCAGTATGCATAAGAAATACGATGTTATTGTAGTTGGCGGAGGGCATGCAGGTTGCGAAGCCGCTGCTGCTGCCGCACGACTAGGCTCGTCCGTTATGTTGATTACTATGGACATGGAGCGTTTTGCGCAAATGTCGTGCAATCCAGCCATGGGGGGGGTGGCTAAAGGTCAAATTGTTAGAGAAATTGATGCATTAGGTGGTTATTCGGGTATTGTAAGTGACCGATCGGCAATTCAGTTTCGCATGCTGAACAAATCAAAAGGGCCAGCAATGTGGAGCCCACGCACCCAGAACGACAGAAGGTTATTTACATCCTACTGGAGGGATATGCTTGAAGCAACCCCTAATCTCGATTTCTGGCAAGATGTGGTTACCGAAATAATTGTTAAGTCAGGAAAGGCCGGAGGCGTAAAAACCGCCTTAGGTATTACAATTAAAGCTAAATCTGTCGTGCTAACAAATGGCACATTTCTTAACGGATTAATTCACGTAGGCGATAAGCAATTTGGTGGTGGTAGAATGGCAGAAAGGTCTTCGACCGGCATTACAGAACAATTAATTGAGCTTGGTTTTGAAAGCGGGAGAATGAAAACAGGAACCCCTCCAAGAGTTGATGGCCGGTCGCTAGATTACTCAAGAATGGCGGAACAGCCTGGGGACATAAAGGCAGGAAAGTTTTCATATTCAACAGCAACGAAACCACTTGAAAATCAGAGGAGCTGTCATATTACATATACTAATCTAGAAACGCATGACCTGCTTCGAGAGGGCTTCGATAGGTCGCCGATGTTCAATGGCACTATACAAAGTACGGGCCCAAGGTATTGTCCATCTGTTGAAGATAAGATTAATCGTTTTGCAGACAAAGACAGACATCAAATATTCGTTGAGCCGGAAGGTCGAAGCACTTGTGAGATTTATGTTAATGGCTTTTCTACTTCTTTACCGGAGGATGTTCAGGTAAAAGCATTGCGGTCTGTTTCGGGATTTGAAAATGTAAAGTTTTTTAGGCCTGGTTATGCCATTGAATATGATTATTTTCAGCCAACACAACTCTCGTTATCATTAGAAACGAAATTGATTCAGAACCTTTTCTTTGCCGGCCAAATTAATGGCACAACCGGCTATGAAGAGGCTGCCGCGCAAGGGTTAATGGCCGGAACCAACGCCCATTTGAAGTTAAAGGAAAAGGAGGCGTTCGTGCTAAAAAGAGATGAGGCATACATTGGCGTGTTGATAGACGACCTGGTAACTAAAGGAACGGACGAGCCGTATCGAATGTTTACTTCTCGTGCTGAGTACAGAATATTGCTCCGACAAGACAATGCAGACATACGCCTCACACCTATTGGCCATAAATATGGGTTAGTTGGTGACGACAGGCTTAAAAGAGCGGAAGAAAAGCTTGAAGGATCGAACGAGTTGATTTCCTTTTATAAGAAACAAAGCGTTGAGCCGGAAAGGATGAATATAGTTCTTGATAAACTGGGGTCGGCACGAATTAAACAAAAAACGAAAGCATTTAATATCTTGTGTAGACCAACATTACAATCCATGCATCTATCAGACGCTTCGTTAGAGATAAAAAGACAACAAAATAGCTTTTGTGATCTTAGCCATGAGGTTATTGAACAAGCTGAAATCAATGTTAAATATCATGGCTACATAGAAAGGGAGCGGCTAAATGCCGACAAATTAAAAAGGCTCGAGAACATTGTTTTACACGAAGAACTGGATTATTCTAAGCTGAAATCGTTATCCTATGAGGCCAAAGAGAAGTTGTCTAAAATTAAACCAACTTCAATTTCACAAGCATCCAGAATAAGTGGCGTCACTCCGGCAGATATTTCTGTTTTGATGGTTTATTTAGGGCGGTAAGAGCAATATGAATCAATAATAGGATGGAGAAACTTACAGGTTGTCCGATATGCGAAACTAAAGGCAGCAAGACATTTTTAAAATGCATTGATTACACAGTTTCACGTGAAACATTTACAATTCAGGAGTGTGAAGGCTGTAATTTTAGGTTTACAAATCCACGGCCTAATGAGAATGAAATTGGGCCATACTACAAAGCAGAAGCTTACATATCTCATACCGACTCGGGCAAGGGGTTAATTAATTCCATTTACAAGCAGGTTCGAAAGTATACTTTAGGGCAAAAATTCAGACTCATTAAGAGGTTGAGCTCTGGTAATTCTATATTAGATTATGGAAGTGGCGCGGGGACATTTCTTAGTTATTGTAAAGATAAAAACTGGAAAACCAAAGGAGTTGAAGCTGACCAAGAGACAAGGGAAAGGGTCATAAAAGAATTGGAACTAGACGTAATTTCTCCTAAAGGAATTACGTCTCTTGGCAAAGAACGCTACGATGTTATAACGTTATGGCATGTTCTCGAGCACGTACACCAATTAAAGAACACTATTCAGGCATTAGAAAGTAGCTTAAAACTAAATGGTGTGTTGCTGATTGCTGTTCCAAATTGCTCAAGCCATGATGCTTGTTATTATGGAAAACATTGGGCCGCCTATGATCTACCACGACATATTTATCATTTTCGCCCGAATGATATTTCTAAATTGTTCCAACAATTTGACATGAAAGTTGTGGATGTTCTGCCTATGGTATTTGACTCCTATTATGTAAGTATGTTGAGTGAAAAGCATAAAAGAGGTTCAACAAAATTTTTATCTGGATTGTGGAGAGGGTTAGTGTCTAATATTAAGGCCGAATCAAATAAGACGTATTCTAGCCAAATTTATGTTCTGAGAAAAAATAAAGCGATTTAAGGCGCGTTGTCTAGTTTTGGATGCGTACCATTATTATTTGTTAATAAGCCGTTAAAACAAAAAAAGCACAACACCTTGTTTTTCAGGCACTTGCGCTTTTTACTTGTCGTGCACTCGGAGGGGTTCGAACCCCCAACCATCGGAGCCGAAATCCGATATTCTATCCAGTTGAACTACGAGTGCATTTGGCAAAAGTAGAAATAGTTACATTGCAAAAATATTTTTCGTGTGTAAAAACAACAAAAGTTAAAAATGACGTTATTGAAGTGTTTTAAATGAGAAAATTATTTTGTGTTATATATTTAACGTTTGCGCTTCTATTTACGATAGCGCAAGATGTTGGAATTTCCGAATGGCGATATCACATTCCTTATCAGCAAGGGCTTGCGGTTGCTGATGCGGGTAGCTATGTTTATTGCGCATCAGAATTAGGGATGTATTATTTTAGTAAAATTGACAATAGCGTTAATCGAATGACCCGTGTTCAAGGACTATCAGACATAGGAATAACCGATATAGCCCACAATATAGATCAAGATATTGTGGTAGTTGTCTATTCGAATGGGAATATTGATCTTTTACGAGGCGAGGAAGTTGTTAATATGGAAGACCTTAAACGCTCCAATTTTCCCGGCTCAAAAAGAATAAATAGCATAGCAATGAAGAACGAGTTTGCCTATCTTTCCTGTGGGTTCGGGGTTATTGTGATTAATTTAAAAAAACAAGAGGTTAAAGAAACAATTACATTAAACACAAACGGGGACTTAGGTGTAAATGATATTATTTCTCATAGCGGGCTATTTTATGCGGCAACAAACGAAGGATTGTATTTTGCTCAAGAGAGCAGTAATAATTTGAGTGATCCCAATGAATGGACGATAGTAGATGAGTTGCCCGATTCTACTTTTTCAAGCTTGTTTGTTCTAGACCAAAAGCTGCACGCAAATTATGACAATAATATTTTTAATTCTGACACGCTATTTTATTTGGAGAACGGGGCTTGGCAGAAAAGAGCAGAACTTTTTGGGCTAGCAAGCAACCACTTTGATGTAAAGAATGATAAAGTCGTGGTCTGTCATACGGATCGAGTTATCGTATACGACAAGTTGTGGAAAAGCACGCAAGAATTATTAAGTTATGGACAGGTCGCACCTTTGGCGGCTCAGGCCGTTTTCGATAAAACAAATAACGAAACGATCTGGCTTGCAGATGAACGAAAGGGGTTGGTCGAGATAATAAGCGCAAACCAACACGAGGCACACACCATATTCGGGCCGATATCTAATCGTGTGCACGAAATAACAACCTTAGGTAATGATGTTTGGATTGCATCAGGATCAGTTGAAGGGGGCCACTGGAATAACACCTATAATAAAGATGGCGTGTTTAAATTTTCAGATAACGAATGGAAAACATATAATAGAAATTCATTGGTCGGGATCGACTCTTTATTTGATTTTTTGTCAGTTGCAATAGACCCTAAAGACCACGATAAAGTTTATTTTGCTGTTCATGGAGATGGTATCGTTGAAATGATTGGTGAAGTTCACACAGAAACATTCGGACAGAGCAATAGTAGTATAAGTTTAGTTGAAGCAGCAACACCCTCGTATCAATATGCAGGAATGTCTAGTTTAACATTTGACGGAAACAATATTTTATGGGGAGCAAATGCCAGAGCCGCCAATGTGCTTTGCGCTAAAGATGAAGCAGGCAAATGGTATTCTTTTCGTTTATCTGAAGCGATTTCTAACAAAGAAACCGGGAGAATGATTGCAACGAGCGACAATAATATTTGGGTGACGTTTCCTAATAATAGCGGCATTGCTGTGTTTGATTATAATAATACAATTGATGATTCTGATGATGATGAAATAGTTGGTCTTACAACAGCAAACGGAAACCTACCCAACAATTCAGTATATGCACTAGCTGAAGATCTTGACGGTGCAATATGGATTGGTACAGGTACAGGCACTGTGGTATTTAGATCGCCTGCCGATTTGTTTGGCGAGGACCCTCCTGAAGCAGAAAAACCCCTAATTCAACAAGATGGGTATACCGAATATCTACTAGAATCCCAAGTGGTAACAGCAATTGCAATTGATGGGGCTAATAGGAAGTGGTTTGGAACATCTTCTTCTGGAGTTTATTTAATTGCAGAAGACGGCACAGAAGAGATTTTGCATTTTACTGTTGAAAATAGCCCTTTGCTGTCGAACGGAATTCTAACTATTGGAGTGAATCATGAAACCGGAGAAGTTTTTTTCGGAACAGAACAAGGCATTTGTTCATATAAATCAACCGCAACAGGGGGCAAGGCCGATTATAGCGCTGTTTATGCATATCCTAACCCTGTTGAACCAAACTACTATGGTGACATTGCGATTACCGGCTTGGTGGCTAACTCTGAAATACGAATTACAGACATTAGCGGTAATTTGGTTTATCAAGGCATTGCAGATGGAGGCCAAGCCGTTTGGAATGGTAAAAGAGCAGATGGCAACCGTATAAAAACAGGGGTATATTTAGTTTTTTGCGCTGCGCCAGACGGCTCACAATCTGTCGCAACAAAAATTCTGTTTATCAACTAGAAGATAAACACGTTTCTAATATTTATGGCATCACTTACAGGGGTAATATTACATCGTTTTAAGTATTCAGACACCAGTCTAATTGTCAAGATTTTTACTAAAGAGCAGGGGTTAATTTCTTCGATAGCAAAAGGTGTTAGAAAAAACAAGAAAGGAGGGTTTTTATACCAAACAGGGAACATAATTAGGTTCGAGTATTCTAAAAAAGTGTCCAACAGTTTGTACGCCATTAAAGACGGCACAATCGGTATTCCCTATTTTAACATCCAGGAAAGTATCGTTAAGAACATACTAATTACTTTTTTATGCGAGGTCCTATTAAAGTCCCTCGAAGAAGAACAGCAAGAGGTAAAACTATTTGACTTCGTTGTTTCCCAATTTATTTTGCTAGATCGGATGGAGAGCAATCAACAAATAAGGGAATTTCATCTTTTGTTTCTTATAAAGTTAACCAAGCACCTAGGATTTTACCCCGACAATAATTATGAAGAGGGAAAATCTTTTAATCTTTTAAAAGGCGAATTTTCCTACGAAGCTATTAATTATAATCAGCAAACATCAACTGCTTTTGCACAGTTGTTGAATTCGCAAGGGAGTCGTAGCCTAATTGAGTCGAAAGAAAAAAGAAAAGACGTTCTAAACCTACTAATGAAATATTATAAAACCCACCAACAAGGCATGGGAGAAATTAAATCATTAAAGGTTTTTGAAGCACTAGCTTAAATTAACGAATTATTTAAACATATCTTTTCCAGGAACAATACCTTGAAGCATTTCTGCGGCAACAATGTCATTGAGATTAACAAGTGTTTTTAATGCTGAATTTTTTTCTCCACAAGACTTAATCAAATTGTAATCTTCAGAACTTGAGAAGTAAAACCTGCTTGAACTTTCTTTGTCGTCCGCCCAAACAACACCATAAACATCTTTACCAGACTTAAGTCTAAATTTACATGGCTTATTATAATATGTTTTTAACGTTGCGCTATCCATTTTTAGGGCGTAAAATGAACTTGCAAGTTCAGAAAATTCAAGCAGAATATGAAATAAAAAAGGCTTAACTTATTAACAGCAGGAAAAGATCTTGTTGATTATATTATTCTGCCGTTTGTTTCGCTTCGTCACTATATGTAAATTGCAGTCGGTTAAAAGTGAATATTCTAAAAATTATAGCTACGTTATTTATGATGGTATTCATCGTGAATTTTGGTATTGCTCAAAAGAGGAATAAAAAACAAAATCAAGATGCGTTTTTGAAAAAAGAGAATAAAAATAGGCCGCCGCAGCAGAAAGATTCATTTTCTACAAAACAAAAAAAGCAAACAAAAAACCCAAAAACGGATTCGTTCAAAAATAAAGAGACTAAACCTGTGAAAAACACTCAACGCAATAGCTTTTCTGTCAAGGTCAGTAAATCTAGCTCAATGCAATATAAAGATGCTTTTGGAAAAAAAGCAACACAAATAAACGGGCCGAAACACAAAGACTCTTTTACTTCAAAGACTGCAAAAAAAAATAAAACTCAGCTGAAGAGTGCCTTTACACAAAAAGAGGAGAAAAGAAGCAACGTGCAGCTGAAGAGTACATTTAGGAACAAACAAACAAAACGTAAAAAAACACAAACGACAGACGCCTTTTCCACGGAAAAAAGAAAGGTTGACACGGGAATGAAAGCGGACCACTTTATATCAAACACATCAAAGCAGAAAAAATTGAAGGGAGAAGGCACAGGTTCGTTTTCCAGTAAAATTTATAAACCTAAATATTCAACCGACAGCGATGCTTTTGGAAAAAAGATTAGGAAGACAAAAAAAACTCAAGGTGATGGCCTGTCAGATTCATTTTCGAGCAAGTTTTATAAGCCAAAATACGTTACAGATGGTGATTCTTTCGGAAAGAAGACATCAAAGTCTAAAAAAACTAAAGGCGATGGTTTGTCAGATTCATTTTCGAGCAAGCTTTATAAGCCAAAATACGTTACAGATGGTGATTCTTTTGGAAAGAAGGTCTCAAAGTCCAAAAAAACTAAAGGTGATGGTCTGTCAGATTCATTTTCATCAAAAGTAACAAAAGTTAATACGGGACTTGGCAAGGACGCTTTTTCAACTAAAGTCAAAAAGTCAAAAAAGCTTAAAAAAGGTGACGATGGTCTTGCCGATGGATTCACTTCTCCGGTTAAAATGGTGGGAATAGTTACTGATGCAGACGCCTTTGCTTCTAAAGTGAAAAATACTCGATTAAAAGGAAAAAAAGGGCAAAAAGGGTGGATGTCTGATTCGTTTTCTACATCTCTGACTGATAGTCAATTTATTGTTGACGCAGACGCATTTAGTTCAGGAGCTTCTAGGATTAAATTGTTAAAATTAAAAAGGCATGCAAATGGTGCCCAAGGGAGCATTTTCAAAAAGTCAAAAAAGGAAGGACCTAAACAGAAAAACCAGAGGAGTAAAGATGATTTTACGATAAGCCCAAGAGAAAAGAAAAAGCAGCAAAAGAGAAGAAGCTCGACCAACGAGACCGATTTATTTCAAAGAGGGGTAATGCCAAAATAATCTCTTTGGTACAGTTTTGGCTAACGGGGATTTACTTGATTAAAAATTCGCATTGTTGTTGTAAAAAATTATATCTTGCGCTGTTAAATGTTTTGTAACAAAATTTGTTGCCATCCGTTTATCTGCGTTGCTGAAATAAATGAAAAGACTCGGTATTATATCAATTATACTCCTTGTGCTGTTAACTAGTACGGGCACTTCGTATAAGACTGAAACAAAGCAAAACTTTGATACGAACGCAAAGATGAAGGCCGTGTTCGTTTACAATTTTACTCGCTATATTGCTTGGCCAGAAGAATATAAACAAGGCAATTTTGTTATTGGACTTCTTGGAGAAACATCGATAACTGAAGAGCTCAATAAGGTAGCGGCGACAAAAAAAGCCGTTAATCAAACAATTGAAGTCAAAAAGTTTGGCTCGATGAGTGATCTTTCCGAATGTCACATATTATATGTGTCTTCGAATAATTCAGGAGATTTGGCAGCAGCACTTCAAAAAACAAAAGGCAGAAGCACCCTAGTAATAACGGAACGGGACGGATTGGCGGCCAAAGGCGCGGGAATTTCGTTTAAGGTTGTTGCAAATCGACAAAAATTCGAGATTAGTAAAGGAAATATAGAAACACGAAAAATGACTGTTGGCGCTGCTCTGCTGTCATTGGCAATTGTTGTTGATTGATGGAAGTCGAAAACAACATATCAATGAGTAAGATTACAACTAAGGTTGTGATGACGTTGCTTTTCATAGCAACGTGTCTTACGACATCAGCTCAGCAGGCCACGGTTCGGCAGGCGTTAAAAGCCCTTCAAGCGGAAGACTTAGAAACAGCTAAGGGATTTATTGATTCGGCGGCAGTTCACGAAGAAACAAAAGACTCTTCTTCTACATGGTACTACAGAGGGTTTATCTATAAAAAAGTTTATAATAGCACTGAAAAATCGAACAAGAACTCTAGCGCAAGAGATGTTTCCGTAGAATCTTTCAAAATATTTTTTGAATTAGATAAAAAAAGTGAACTATTTGAAACAGCCTATAAGAGTGTTAAATATTTAGCATCTACTTATTACAATGATGCAGCAAATGCTTTAACGGAGAATCCAGAAAGATACGAACTTGCAATAATTAATTTTGAAAAGCATAAGCAAACGATGCTTTTAATTGACCCAAACCATGATTTTAGATCGCTAGAGATGCAGTTTTTTTTGGTTTTAGGACAAGTTTATAATCAACTTTACGAGAGAGACCGGGAGAAAAACACATCGTTTTACGAAAAAACAGAAGACGCATATAAACTTGTTTTAGGAGTTGATTCAAATAACCTAAGTGCCAATTATAACTTAGCGATTCTCTACTATAACGAAGGAGTTAATATTATCAAGAACTTGGATTATGATTTAGATTTAATTACGCTCACGTTAATTCAAGACGAAGTGGTTGTATTGTTTCAAAGGGCTTTGCCTTATGCAGAGAGAGCTTACTTATTAAATCCTTGCAGGAAGGAGACGTTGATTATGTTGTCTGGAATATATTTTAGTCTAAATGAAATGGAAAAATCACAACAGATACAAATGGAGTTAGAGGGCATTGAAAAAATCGGAGAATACAGAGAGCTACTAAAGAGGGTTAGTGGTTTGCAAGAGGGAACTGACGAGTTTAACAATGTTCAAAATAAAATAAAGGAACTGATTGAAAATTATAGTAAAATAAATTATTGCTCAGGAATTAAATGAATTTTAAGTTTTCAATAGGAAAAAAGATTGGCCTAGGATTCGGGCTACTTTTGTTTTGCACGATTACAATTTTCTTGACCACGAGACTCACTTTAGATTCTAGTAAGAAAATCAACAAGCATAATACAGTCACATTATCTCCCTCGGTAGATGAACTACAGAATTTAAAGATTCAAATACTTGAATCACAAATGCTTATTACGAATTGGGCGAACGTACAAACAGCAAACGAACATCCTGAAAAAGAAAAACTTAGAACACTTATTCGCGAGCGCTACCCAATACTTAAGGAAGGTATTGAAAAACTATCAAAAGATTGGTCTTCAGACGAAGTTAGTTTAGCAAAGGACACTCTTTTTCCAGAAATAGCGGAGTTATTTGACTATTATAATAAGGTCATGACAGAGTTAGCGAAATTTGAAGATTATGATGAGCCATCTATTCAATTTGTAATTAATTTTATGATAGGTGAGGGCGGTGATATTCCTTATCAAGCAAGTCGTGTAATTTCACATCTTGACAAATTGATTTTAAGTCAACGTCAAAAGACGAAAGCAGGAAATGATGACATGCTACAAAGTTTTAATTTACTTGGTTTCTTGGTTAACAATGTTGGTATTGCACTTTTCCTTGGCGGAATTATTATTGCCTTTCTTACCATTAGAACGATTGTTAAGCCCGTTCAAAAATTTAAGAAATTGATTTTATTATTAGGTAAAGGAATTATTCCAGAAGAGAAAATGAAGCCAAGAAGTGATGAAATTGGAGACATGGCAGTTGCATTTAATGATTTAGTAGCTGGATTTAAGAGGACGACGGAGTTTTCCAACGAAATTGGGGCGGGAAATTTTGAAACAGAATACCAACCGCTTAGTGAAAGTGATGAATTGGGGCATTCGTTGTTAACCATGAGGAAAGATTTGCATGGCCTTACCAGTAATTTGGAGCAAAAGGTCAGAGAGCGCACGGAAGAAGTAATGCGGCAGAAAAAGGAAATTGAGGAGCTGCTTACCGAAGTAACAGATAGCATTAAATACGCACAGAGGATACAAAATGCAATTTTACCCCCAAGGAAATACATAAACAAAGTGCTCCCGAACTCTTTTATTTTATTTAAACCCAAAGACATAGTTTCTGGAGACTTTTATTGGGTAGAAGATAAAGAGGGAAAAACAGCAGTGGCAGCGGTTGATTGCACGGGGCATGGAGTTCCAGGGGCTTTGATGACCGTGGTTGGCTATAAT
>JABHTA010000250.1 GCA_018669945.1 Flavobacteriales bacterium | reverse complement strand
GCATAAATAGCCGTTTTTTTTAGCTCTTGCGCGAAATGAACATCCTCCGAGTTGCACTGCTTTTTTAACAACAACAAACGTGCGGTTTGAAAATAGGGAAATTCATCAACGATGCTTTCGATGTTGCCAATCGTGTTAAGATTTTCCAAGGAGTTATAAAAAGAAGATTTATTCAAAGTTTACCAGTTGCTCATAGCCTTATTAAAAATGTCTTGAACGAGTTGGTCATTAATTTCCGCAATCAACTCATCTTCCACCGCTGTTAGATCTAAATTACTATTGTATTCCGAATAACGTGAAAAACTTTGCTCGTAATTTTTCTCTGGGTCTTGCGTATTTACAAATTTTACTTTTACTGAAATTGTTAATCTGTTTTTAGCCGCAGTTTCATTCCCTGTAATAGCAACCGGTGCAGTTCTATATCCTGAAACATAACCTTCAAATTGCAAGTCACCATATTTACTAACTAAAGCTAATTTAGTTTGTGTTTGGAACAAATCTTTCAACGATTCAGTAAATGAATTGCTCACAGTTGGTTTAGCCAATGGAGCTTGATTCGTGAAATATTGAATAGAAACGGTATTTATGTTTGGGTCTGGTACACCTTGCGTGAAAGAGTATCCACCACCAGCACAGCCGTTTAAAATAAATAAAGTTATTAGAATAAATAATATATTAGAGAGGCGAATCAACTTAGGTTATATTCTTTGATTTTTCGGTACAATGTTCGTTCCGAAATACCTAGTTCTTTAGCTGCATATTTTCGTTTTCCTCTGTATTTTTCCAACGCCTTTTTTATCAATTCAATTTCTTGGTCTTCTAACGAAAGTGATTCTTCAATTATTTCACTAGGCTGGTGGTAATCTGTGTTTCCGTATGAGGATGGCATTACAACTGTTTCGCCATCTGCCGAAGGGCTGGTAGGTATATGTAATGTAGTGTCATGAGAAACTGAAAGAGATTCGTCATCATACAATTTTTGAACAATGCGAGCATTGTCGCCTCCTAGATCAATTTCACCACCATTCTTAATAACTTCAGCGACTAATTTTTTCAAATCAGTCATGTCTTTCTTCATATCAAAAAGAACTTTGTAAAGCAGTTCTCTATCAGTAACGTTTGATTCTTCGTTATTTTCACTAAAAAGAACGGGGAGTTTATTTTCATTATAAGTTGGTAGATACTTTATTAGTATATCACTTGAAACATTTCTATCTTGTTCAATAATTGAAATTTGCTCTGTAATATTTTTTAATTGACGTATATTTCCTGGCCACCTATGACTTGATAAAACATGCTGGGCTGCTTCATCAAGACGAATGGACGGCATTCTGTATTTTTCTGCAAAGTCAGACGCGAATTTCCTAAAAAGAAGATAAATATCTGTTTTGCGTTCACGCAAAGCAGGAATCTGAATAGGTACAGTGTTTAATCTGTAAAATAGATCTTCTCGAAATTTATTTTTCGAAATTGCTTGCGTAACATTAACATTCGTTGCTGCAACGATTCTAACATCAGTTTTCTGAACTTTAGACGAGCCCACTTTCATGAATTCTCCTGTTTCTAATACTCTCAGCAATCGTACTTGTGTTTGCATTGGTAATTCAGCAACTTCATCTAAGAAAATGGTTCCTTCGTTAGCAACTTCGAAATATCCTTTTCTTTCTCCTGAAGCGCCAGTAAAGGATCCTTTTTCGTGACCAAATAGTTCTGAATCAATTGTGCCATCAGGGATTGCCCCACAATTAACTGCGATATAAGGTCCATGTTTACGGACACTAAATTGGTGGATTATTTGTGGCATAGCTTCTTTACCTGTTCCACTTTCCCCTGTGATAAGAACAGATAAATCAGTAGGTGCAACTTGTATTGCTGTTTCAATAGCCCTATTTAAACTAGGAGATGATCCAATAATACCAAATCTTTGTTTTGCTTTTTGAATATCTATCATTATTAGGTTAAATTTAACGCGGTTCCAAGAAGAGTTGCAGTTGTGCAATTATTAACCTTTACGTTAACATATTCTCCTAATTTATAATTTTCTTTTGGAAAAACTATCGCTGTGTTCTGCGAGTTTCTGCCGAAAAGATGCTCCTTCGATTTTTTAGAGAATCCTTCAACCAAAACCTTATAGGTTTTTCCAAGTGTAGTTTCGTTTATTTTTCCTGCACTTTTTCTTTGAATGGCAATTATTTCTGCCAATCTTCTTTTCTTTACTTCTAGCGTTACATCATCTTCAAATTTTCTTTCTGCCAATGTTTTAGGACGCTCTGAATAAAAGAAATTAAAGGCATAATCGTATTGAACTTCTTCCATAAGTGAAAGAGTCTCGTTGTGATCTTTCTCTGTTTCTCCACAAAATCCAGCAATGATATCTGTGGAAATGGCGCAGCCTGGAATAATTTCTCGTATTGCTTTAATTCGATCTAAATACCATTCACGCGTATAACCTCGATTCATTCTTTTTAGAACTTCGGTACTTCCACTTTGAACAGGAAGGTGTATATAGTTGCAAATGTTTTCGTACTTGGCGATAATATGCAGAACATCATCGGTCATGTCTTTCGGGTGAGAAGTTGAAAAACGAATGCGTAAATCAGGACTGACTAGCGCCACCATTTCCATCAATTGCGAGAAATTGGTTGTAGGTTTTGATACGTCTTTTATTTCACCTTTGTTATTAATATTCCAACGATAAGAATCAACATTTTGCCCAAGAAGGGTTACCTCTTTATAGCCTTGGGCAACCAATTCTTGTGCTTCTTTTACAATAGATTTGGGGTTTCTACTTCTTTCACGTCCTCTTGTAAACGGCACTACACAAAATGCACACATGTTGTCACAACCTCTCATAATTGAGATAAACGCTGTGATACCATTACTGTTTAATCTTACAGGGCTAATTTCAGCATATGTTTCTTCTCTGCTCAGCAGAACATTAACTGCTTTTTGCCCTCCGTCAACTTCGCTCACTAGCCTAGGCAAATCTCTATAAGAATCAGGACCTGCAACAATGTCAACTAGCTTTTCCTCGTCAAGTAATTGAGTTTTTAAACGCTCAGCCATACACCCAAGAACCCCAATAACCAGATTTGGTTTTTCTTTCTTTTTCTTCTTGAAATCCCTTAATCGAGACCTAACAGTTTGTTCCGCTTTATCTCTTATTGAACAGGTATTTAATAAAACAACATCTGCTTCGTGTTGGTCAGTTGTTGTCGCGTATCCGTGTTTAGCCATTACGGACGCAACTATCTCGCTATCCGAAAAATTCATTTGACAGCCATAGCTCTCTATGTAAAGTTTTCTTCCGTTTTGCAAAATCGGACTTTCAATTAATATTGAGTTCCCTTGAGCTTCCTCATTTATTATTTTCACTTCCGTATCCATTTGCAGTTATAACTGCTGCAAAAGTAATAAAACTGGGTTTAGTGCCAAAATGTCACCCGGCTATCTATGTGTTAAATTTGGCGCATTAATTTTTTTTATCGAAACATAATACATAGTATTATATATAACGAACTCGAAATTCGATTTGGAAAAACAAAATGTAATTCATTTAATTTGCATAAATTTTCAATGTTCATTTAAATTTTCGAGTGCTATGGCAAAAAACTTAGTAATTGTTGAGTCTCCTGCGAAAGCAAAGACTATTGAAGGCTTTTTAGGAGAAGATTTCCAGGTTAAATCAAGTTTCGGTCACGTGCGTGATTTAAAAAAGAAAGGTTTAGGGATTGATATAGAAAATGATTTTATCCCATCTTACGAAATTTCTCCGGATAAAAAATCAGTCGTAGCCGATTTAAGAAAAAGTGCAAAGGTAGCACAAACGATTTGGTTAGCAACTGATGAGGATCGAGAGGGAGAGGCCATTTCTTGGCATTTGCATGAAGTATTAGATTTAGATAAAAAGCAGACAAAAAGAATTGTTTTTAACGAAATTACTAAAACAGCAATATTAGATGCAGTTGCAAATCCTCGGCAACTTGACAATAATTTAGTTGATGCCCAGCAAGCCCGAAGAATCTTAGACAGGTTAGTTGGTTTTGAATTGTCTCCGGTTTTATGGAGAAAAGTAAAGCCGTCATTATCCGCAGGTCGTGTCCAATCTGTTGCGGTAAGAATAATAGTCGAGAGAGAACGAGTGATTGAAAATTTTCAATCTCAATCTAGTTATAAAGTTATTGCTGAATTTGCTGTTACGGGAAACAAAGTTCTTCGAGCAGTGTTGGATATAAAGTTTAAAACGGAGACAGAAGCAAAGGAGTTTTTAGAAAATTGTGGTGTATCGAAATTTCATGTTTCGGATGTTCAGGTCAAGCCAGGAAAAAGATCACCAACAGCTCCTTTTACAACATCAACTCTTCAGCAAGAGGCGAGTAGGAAGCTAGGTTATTCGGTTTCTAGAACTATGACGGTTGCACAGCGACTTTATGAGGCAGGGAAGATAACTTATATGAGAACTGATTCAGTTAGTTTATCAAAACAGGCTGTGGATGCAGCAAAAGATGAAATTATTAAGTCGTATGGTTCGGAATACGCGAACCCGAAACAGTATGTAACAAAAGCAAAAGGTGCACAAGAAGCTCACGAGGCCATTCGCCCAACATATATGAACGCCCATGAGGCTGGAATCGATAGCGATCAAAAACGTTTGTATGATTTAATTTGGAAAAGAACTATCTCTTCTCAAATGGCTGACGCACAATTAGAGAAAACAACAGTAAAAGTTGAGGTTTCTAATCGTTCTGAAACTTTTGTAGCAAAAGGGGAAGTAATAAAATTTGATGGTTTTCTGAAAGTTTATCTAGAATCTAGTGATGATGATAATTCTGAATCAGATAGCGGAATTATTCCACCAATTGCTGTCGGAGAAATTTTACATTATAACAAGATTAACGCAACAGAGCGTTTCACTCATCACCCAGCAAGATTTTCGGAAGCAACATTAGTAAAGCAGCTAGAGGAAAATGGTATCGGAAGACCTTCAACTTATGCGCCAACAATTTCAACGGTGCAAAAGAGAGGTTATGTTGTTAAGGAGGAACGTGAAGGAAAGAAACGCAACTACCAATCCCTTGATCTAGAAAATGGTGCAGTGTCCGTTTTAACAAAAACTGAAATTACAGGACACGAAAAAGGAAAGTTGTATCCGACCGATATCGGTATTGTAGTTAATGACTTTTTGGTTGAGAATTTCTCAAAAATTATGGATTTAAGTTTCACTGCAAGCGTAGAGAAACAGTTCGATGAAATTGCTGAGGGCGCAAAGTCTTGGAGTCAAATGATTAAAGATTTTTATTCTCCATTTCACGAAAAAGTTGAGTATACACTTGAGAATGCTGAACGAGCTAAAGGAGAACGAGTTTTAGGCAAAGATCCGAAAACAGGCGAACCAGTAGTAGCAAGAATTGGAAAATTTGGAGCGATGATTCAAATAGGTGATGGAGAAGATGATGTGAAGCCTCGTTTTGCAGGCCTTCAGAATGGAATGACTCTAGGGTCTGTAACTTTCGAAGAAGCAATGAAGTTATTTGATTTCCCAAAAACTGTTGGTCAATTTGAGGGAGAAGAAGTTGTGGTTGCGCAAGGTAGATTTGGGCCTTATGTAAAATTCAAGGAAATGTTTGTTTCTATTCCGCGCGAAGAGGATATTTCTTCAGTAGAGATTGAACGAGCAATTGAGTTAATTAGAGAAAAGCAACAAGCAGATGCTCCTATTGCTGAGCATGAAGGGTTGCCTGTTCAAAAAGGAACAGGCCGTTTCGGGCCGTTTATTAAGTGGAACTCATTATTTATTAATGTTAGCAGAAAATACGATTTCGAGAACTTGTCGAATGATGATAT
>JABHTA010000239.1 GCA_018669945.1 Flavobacteriales bacterium | reverse complement strand
TCAAGCTCTAAATCTTTCCGGGGAGGAACGGCTAAGTCTTTGTCTTTTTTCTTCAATGCATCATAATATTGAAAGAACTCTGACCATTCTAGTTCGTATTCTTGCGCCCGAGTAAAAGCATTGTAATAGACTTGTTCAACTCCCATTCTTGTTTGAGGAAACCTAATACGACTGGCATCGCCATGGTTACTTTGTTTTACGTTTTCGCCTAAGGCGAACTTGATAAAGCCGTCAGTATTTTTAATTTTCATTTCTTCAGGAGAAGAACCCCAACGCAATTTTATAAGTGCCGACTGACCACCCACTGGATTACACGAGCCATGCAGTAATTGAGAAGCAGTAACGCCCCCAGCCAATTGACGGTAAATGTTAATGTCATCTGAATTAACTACATCCGCAATGCTAACTTCAGCAGTAACAGCCTGGGTACATTCGTTAACACCACGGCTAATTGCAATATGTGAGTGTTCGTCAATAATTCCGGGCGTAACATGTTTTCCCTCGGCATCTATTCTTATCAAATCAATAGGAATAAATGAAAGATTAAGTTTGCCAGCTCCAACAGCTATAATTTTCCCATCTTGAATATATACATAAGCATTTTTTAGTATCCCACTAGTGTCACAAGTCCAAACGGTAGCGTTTTCGATAAGCACCGCTTCTTGCTTAGGGATAGAATCAAACCCAAAAGCCATATTTGGAGACCAAATCGAAGCAGAAAGTTTCGATTTGAAAGCAGAAAGAGAATCTGATTCTTCATTTTTTACCTTATCACTTTTCCCTTCATCCTTTGAGATTTTATCTTTAACTTCTTTCTGTTTAATTGCCCCCCACTTTACCCATTCTCCATTGGGATTTTGGCCTCGACCATCCCAAATCCCGCTTTTAAAATTTACTTTGCCAGAAAGTGAAACAAGGCCTTGGTATTTCTCATCGTTAGCAACAAAACGGATAGAGACTAATTGACCATCGAGTAAAACTGTAGCTTTAATTTTAGCCGTATCTTGTTTGATAGAGCCCCTAATCTTACCAGCCGTTTCAGTAACGGTCAGCATATATTTTTTACCATCAACATTTACACTATAAGACCCCGACACATCAAGTACGTTCATGTCCTTTACAATGTATTGCTTTCCTTTCACCCAGTTTTCGTAGATTTTAGAATCATCTTTAAAAATGTTATCTGAAGTAATCAAAAAGTTAGCAATTCTTCCCGGCTCAAGTGTTCCTAATTGATCGTCTAAACCAATTAACGAAGCAGGGTTATATGTTATCGCTTTAAGCGCATATTCTTCGCTTAGTCCATTTTTTATGGCTTTACGGATATTAGCTAAATAGCCTTCTTTTTTCTTCAATCCATCAGCAGTAAATGCGAATGGAATAGAATTTTGTTCAAATATAGCCGGGTTGGCCGGTGCAGATTCCCAGTGCTTCATATCTTCGGATGTTACGACCAAGGCGTCAAAAGGGTCGGCAATATCATAGGCCTTTGGGAAATTTAAAGGAAGAATAAATGCCGCATCGGTAGATTGAATGTACTCTATGTTTTTGTATTCATCACCAGACCCTTTAATGATGTACTGAACACCAAATTCATCCCCTATTTTATCAGCCCGAATAGCAGATAAGTAATCTGTTACAGCAAAAATTTGCGGCAGTGTTTGGTTCGCTAAGAATGCATCTAGCCCGAGGTTGTATTCATCTTCATTTTGCACACTCATGTACCATTCTGAGTCGTAATAAGTTTGACGAAGAAGAGCAATAGCTCCCATTAATGAACTTGGATAATCTTGCGCTGAACTTCCTTTTTTGAATGAATACATTGCAGCAGAATAGCCAGCAATCATCATTTTGTTTTCGTTTTCATCACCTGTTAAAACGCTAGTTGAGGTCCCTCTAATTATTCCATCTTGTTGGTGAGTTAATACTGCGCCAAAACCATTCGCACGTAATTCTTTTGCAGTGTTTACATCTGTTTTAAAGATTTTGGCCGCATCAACTTCTGGATTGAGAGCTTGATTCCAAGCATACGCTCCGGATTTTTTACTTTCAATTTGTGGACCATCGCCTTGTTGTTTTTTGCTTTTCCCAAGTTTAGGCATTCCATAATTGGAAAAAGGGTCAATAAAAGAAGGGTAAATGTGTTTTCCCCCAAGATCAATTTTTACGCTTCCTTTCGGATCTTTAATACCATCGCCAGCCGCAATGACATATCCGTCTTGAATTAGGAGAGAAGCATTTTTTATAGTGGTTTTATAATCAACATGAACAGTTGCATTAGTGAAATAATAATAAACATGGCTCTCGTTATGTGTTCCATTTACAGGAAAAGTTTCTTGTGCCGAAACAGGCAGAGAAACAATTGTTATAAAAATGGAAAGAAATAGTCTTTGTGCCATCTATTTAATGCTTTAATGAAGACAAATGTAATGTTTTTGAGAATCGGTGTATTAGAGAATACATCAACGGCAATATTCTATACATTTGTTGAAAACAAATAGATATGCTAACAGGATTACTTCATGCGCATTCATCTCTTAGGTGGATTATTTTGTCACTAATGATTTTTGCAGGAATAAAATCATTAATAGGCTGGTTAAACAAGTCCTCATACGAAAAAGTTGACGATAAGCTTTCGTTGTTTACGCTTATAGCAACTCACACACAAATTTTGATTGGGTTTGGGTTGTATTTTATTAGTCCAAGGGTAGATTTTGCAAATATTGCAGACGGCACTACTCGTTATTTTACTATTGAACATGCTTTTTTAATGATAATAGTCGGGGCACTAATTACGATAGGTAGAAGCAAGTCAAAGAAACAAGAAGAGGGCTCAGAGAAACACAAAACTGTTGCATTGTTTTATCTGAGCTCATTAGCGATATTAGTGCTAACAGTTTTTGTAATGATGCCGTGTTAACAAGAACCCTATTCTTTTCTTTAATTCTTGGGCTTATTTCTTGCGGAGGAAAAGTTTCACCAAAAACTAACATAGCAAGTGCCTCAAACGGAAGAACAATTTACCTAGGTAAATGTGATGTTTGTCACGGAAACGATGGAACAAAAGGGTTAGGAGGAGCAAAAGATTTATTAACCTCAACACTGACCGATAAAGAAATTAAAGACATCATTACAACAGGAAAAGGCAGTATGGCGGGATACGGGGCGATATTGTCGGAAGAAGAAATTAGTCAAGTGGCGGAATATATTACTACATTGCGGAAGTAGAAATGATAGACACAGCATTTGTTTCTGAAACAGCCGTATTAGTAGGCGTTGTAACCAAAGGGCAATCAGAGCATCAAACTAAAGAGTATTTAGATGAGTTAGAGTTTTTAGCGATGACGGCAGGCGCTGTTACGAAGAAGTATTTCACACAAAATTTAGAACATCCGCACCCAAAAACATTTTTAGGAAG
>JABHTA010000249.1 GCA_018669945.1 Flavobacteriales bacterium | reverse complement strand
TCGATTAATCCTTTCTTGTTGTACCGCGCTAATTGAACAAAATCTTTAAAAGTAATCCAGAAAATGGTCATTAAACCATACAAAAACCAAGCGTAAATAAATTGAAATTTATGTCCCGCTTTTCTGGGTTGATGAGGAGAAAAGCGTAATGTTCCTCCCGGGTCAATATCTTCATCGTAACCATCAATATTGGTAAAAGTATGGTGCAACACGTTATGTTGAATCTTCCAATTTAACGCATCACCTCCAATAACATTAAGTAGTTTACCTAATGCACTATTCAATTTCATGTTTTTCGAAACAGATCCATGATTAGCATCGTGCATTATACCTAAGCCTATGCCTGCTATACCCAAACCAGCAACAATCCAAAGGCAATAAAACATCCATGTGCTTGTATATAAACCAAATACAACAGCTGCTAAGGGTCCGAAATACATGGTCAACATACCGACAACTTTAATCCAATATCGATAATCTGCGTTTTTAGAGATGTTGTTCGAAGTAAAATACTCGTCTACTCTTTCTCTCAACACTTTGATAAATTCTTTATCGTCTTTATTGACAAATCTTACAGGCGTAAAAGTGCTCATAAACAATAATTTAGCTATTTCTGTGCAAATGTACCACTAAAAGCCCTGTAAACAATCCGTAAACACCCTGTTTTATTAACAGAACTAGGTTCAATGGATGATATATGCTATACATTTGCAAAGGATTAGTAATGAAAAAAATACTTCGAAATATCATGTTTTGGGTTCTACTTATCTTAATATCAATAAGTGTGGGTATTTATAGTAAACGGGATTCAAAGGCAAAAGTTGCTTCTAAGGCATTCGGGGCTATGCTATACATGATACTTGATCATTCTATTAGTGAAATTAGTGTTGATGAGCTTGCTGAAATGAAAAATGTTACTATCCTAGACGCTAGAGAACCAAATGAATTTGAAGTTAGTCACTTAAAAAATGCAATAAACATTGGCTATTCTAACTTCACACTAAACTCTGTTGCTTATTTGGATAAAGACGAAAAATTTGTTGTGTATTGCTCATTAGGTAAACGAAGCGAGAATATTGCCCTAAAGTTAATAGAAGCCGGATTTAGGGACGTAAATAACTTGTATGGAGGAATTTTTGAATGGAAAAACCGTGGCCAGTCTGTTTATTCTAACTCAAAGGAAACGGAACAAGTTCATGCCTACGACAAGGTGTTTGGCATTTGGTTAACTAAAGGTGAAAAGGTTTTCGACTAAGGTTTTTTAATAACTTGTTAGATGTATTGAATTTTAACGCAATAGAATGGGCACATTCGTATTATGGCGTTACATTACATTTTCGTTTTCTTCTTTGGAGTTGCATTCATCATAGCGGTGCTGCGCACTCTAGCTTATTATTTTAGAGATTCAGTTTTTGAGTTAACCTCTTGGGAATGGATATTAGAATCTTCTAATGCTCATGTGTTTCAAGATATTATTCAAAGCACCTTTGATATGAGTAAAGTGAGTGTTACCATTTGCATTGGTTTAATTGGTGCTATGACCTTATGGTTAGGGATTATGAAAATAGGTGAAGCAGGTGGTGCAATAAATATCCTCTCTAAATTGGTTGGACCTTTTTTCAATAAGTTATTTCCAGAGTTGCCGAAGAACCATCCAGCTTCTGGCTCTATGCTTATGAACTTTTCTGCCAACATGCTTGGATTGGATAATGCTGCGACTCCGTTAGGTCTAAAAGCGATGAAGCAATTGCAAGAAGTAAATACAAGTGATGACACAGCATCTAATGCACAGGTTATGTTTTTGGTATTAAATACATCTGGGCTTACGATTGTGCCTGTTAGTGTAATGGCAGTTCGCGCAGCAAATGGGGCTGCAAATCCAGCAGATGTTTTCTTACCAATTTTATTAGCTACTTACTTTGCAACAATTGCAGGTTTAATTGCAGTGAGTATCTTCCAGAAAATAAACCTGTTTAATAAAACCATATTAGCCTATCTGACTTGCTCTGCGGCTATCGTTGGAGGGATAATCTACTTCGCTATAGGGTTAACAAAACTGCAATTGGAGCTATATTCTACTTTTGGTGGTGGATTTATTTTATTCTCGATAATTACTTCGTTTATATACTTAGGTATGCGAAACAACATTAATATATACGATACGTTTATTGAAGGAGCTAAAGAAGGCTTTCAAGTCGCGATAAAGATTATACCCTACTTGGTAGCTATGTTAGTTGCTATAGGCGTATTTAGAGCTTGTGGTGCTTTAGATTTATTGCAGCAAGGGCTTATTGCCTTAGGATTAAACGAAGATGTTGTTCGCTCCTTACCTACCGCAATGATGAAACCATTAAGTGGCAGCGGTGCTAGAGGAATGATGATTGAAGCTATTGAAACTTATGGACCAGATTCTATGACGGGTAGATTAACGAGTGTATTTCAAGGCTCGACAGAAACTACATTTTATACTTTAGCTGTTTACTTTGGTGCTGTTGGAATTCGCAAAACACGCCACGCAGTCACTTGTGGCCTAATAGCCGATGCCGCTGGAATTATTGCTGCAATTTTCATGGCGTATCTGTTTTTTGGATAGAAATAATTATATACTGAGAAACAACTGTATAATGTAACTTATTTAAACAAAAGAAGCCTATCATAAATGATAGGCTTCCTACTACAAAAAATTAAAAGCGTTCTATTAAGATACTTTTACATTTACTGCGTTTAATCCTTTAGGACTTTCTTCTACATCATAGCTCACTTTATCACCTTCTTTAATTTCATCAATTGTTCCATTCATGTGAACAAACACATCTTTTTCGCCTTCGTCTGGAGTGATGAAACCAAATCCTTTAGCGTTATTGAAAAATTTTACTGTACCGTTACTCATATCTTAATTGTTTAATTATTTAATACAAAAGTAGCTAATATTCTCAAAGCATAACCAAAACACTGAAATATAACCGTTTAATACCATTTTTGACAATCTTAATTAGTCTTTAATTATTCGAACAGTTTCAATCAATTCCAATCCAGAATATCCAATGATAAAGTAGATTCCAGATTCAACTGTTAATTGAATTTGAACCCTGTTATCGCTAACGTTCACTTTCTCCACCTCTTGACCTAAAACATCTGTCACAACTATAAAATCAATATTGTCTGCTGCAGATAAACCAACTGTGAATAGATTAGTAAAAGGATTAGGAAACACTATCATATTGTTTGATTCTGCGATCGATTTTGTTTCAATTCCTATTGCTGCAGAATCTACGATTTGAAAAATATCAAAACCCGCTTCAACAATGTTCCCGGGGTCATCGTCAACAGCTTTAACAATCACATTCATATTGCTTGTGCTAGATATGTAATCATTTAATCTAAAGTTATGAAACATCCATGCTGACATGGTTTCTGTTGTGTCTCTGTTCATTAATTCAACTGTAGATGTGCCGTTAGAAACAGATATGGATAAATAATCATTTGGAGCACTATTCCCTCCGCTGTTCATAAACCACGAGTAAAAACTAATGTACGGTTCGTTGTAACTAGATAAATCTATGTTTGGAGAAGTTATGATTGTGGTGCCGTTATCGATATCATCGTCCCAACCATTTCCGCCACCATTTCCAGTAACGTAGGCTGAGTTGCCGCAATCAGTTCCTGTTGCGTCATCTTCTGAGCAGGCTTCATTACCATCATTATCTACGGTACCAATTGGATCGCCTCTCTCCCATTTTCCGGTGCTTGCACTTCCGGATCTAATCCAACCTAAATCAGATACAAAATCATCATAATATGCTTTTTCCAAATCAAAATCTATAGAGTTTGAAGTTCCGATAACAACTCCTGATTCACAATAAGTTTTGTATCCCCATTTTGATACTATGACATCATAAGTACCGGCAACGACATTACATTTCTCATAAATACCTGAGCTATTTGCCGTAATTGTATAGTCACCGGATACACCAATAAGGTTAACTTCTGCATTTGCAATTCCTGTTCCTGAAGATGAAACTACCCCATTAACATTAACGGTGTTCCCACTATAAAGCTCTACGTCAATGTTTTTAATAACTCCATTGGTTAAGACGACACCAGTAACTGTTTTTGTTTGATAACCCGCTTTTGAAAACTGGACAGAATATGTTCCCGATGTTGGGGTTCCGAACGCATAATTTCCACTTACATTTGTAGATTCAATGTATGATGTAGAAACTATTTCAACGACAACATCATTCAAATTATCACCACACACGCTGTCAGTTACTTTACCTTCTAACCAACAAGCTCTCATGTAATTAGGTCCAATTATAAATAACCCTTCTTCAATATCAGAAACCAAAATATTACCAGATGGTAACCAAGGATATGTACCCCAAGCTCCATGAAATCCACCGGCATCATTACCTGCGTAATTAGGTGAAGTATCATAATTACCTACCTCAACAAGATTTGTTGGATTACTAACATCTATAATTGACACACCATCAGCATAATAAGACGTAACTATATACTCATTTAAAAAATGTGTGTTATGAGGTATCGTTCCCGCTCCTGGGTTTGATTGCCATCGGTCTACTTCAGTAACATTTCCTAGATCTGAAATATCATACGCACCAATATAGGCATATTGTTTTTCATCCGTTGTATATATGTAGTTCCCATCATCTGACACCCAACAATTGTGTGTGAAATTATTAGGTGTTGCCCAATTAGCAATCATAACAGCATTCGATTTGTTAGAAACATCTATAACAGACTGAAACCCATCATTAATGTGAGAACCATACATAGTATCCCCTCTTACCATTCCGTCATGAAGATAGTAGTCATCGTAAACACCTAGTTCAACCGGAGCCATTGGGTCTTGCGCTAAGTCTAACATGATTGCGCCGCCCTCACCATAATCAGCACCAAATATGTATGCTACACCATTCTCATCAATATACAGATTATGGGCAGTCTCAAATGGATATATAATTCCAGTAAAATATGTTGCATTTAAGTTCGTATTACCAGGTAAAGTGCTAAGATCGACTATTAATAAACCATCACCGCCTTCAGTAGTAACATATGCATGATTATCCCAAGTTTTAATGTCTCTCCAGATCGAATTAACACCCGCCTCAAAAAACACTTCTGTTGGCGAAGAAACATTACTAAGATCTACCACCGAAAAACCATCATAAACACCAACTAAAGCATATTCGGTGCCTGCGCCATCTACCCAACCCCAAATATCACTTAAATCTTCACTGTAACTGAGATTTCCAAGTTCAGTCGTGTTTAATTGGGCGAATCCATTTGCTGCGATAGCAACCAATAAAATTGTAAGTACTTTTTTCATTTTCAGGTATTTATTAAAGAGGTGGTATACACAAACAAATATCTAGAGTGTATTTCTGGAGCCAAGTTAGCTTTTTGTTAAGCGAAAGCCGAACACTTTTATACTGAAAGTTGTTATCCTATGATGAACGGTGTATATAATTTATGGGATTTACTATACTACTATCACCACGAGTGTATTGGTTATTATATGTTTACTTTTGACTCAAAATAAAGGAAAATGAAAACATCAATTCTCTTAACCTCCTTTGGACTACTTGTCTGTTTGGCGTTCTCTTCTGCAAGTATAAAACAAAGAAAATCAACTTATAATGACCTAACTAATGCCGATAAAAAAGAAGCCATTGCTCATGAGATTGAAAATGGTAACTGCTCATGGAACGACATAAACTTGTACGGTAAAGTTCAAATAGTGGATGCTTTTCCAGACATTAAAGTTCAAATAGTGGATGCGTTCCCTGACATCAAGGTTAAGTGGGTAGAATCTTTTCCAAATGATTGCGGAAAATGGCAAGAAGTGAATGCTTTTCCTGATTTCAAAATTCAGTTTGTAGATGCATTTCCAGATATAAAGGTCCAAAATGTGGATGCCTTTCCGGGAATGAAATAGCTCTATATTCTAAAAGAATATTAAAACAATCCGAGCTGGCCCTCATCTTCTTCATCTGATGGCGTTATTGGCTCCCCCTTTTTTTTACTATTATCAGCAGGTTTATCTAGATTCGTAGTATCAATTTCGAATTCAACTTCTTGTGAAGGTGAATCTGCTATAGGAGTTATTAACTCAACAGGGTCAGGTTTCTTTGAGGCCATTATTGGCACTACTTTTTTTGTTGTTTTTATTTGGTCGTCGACTGGAACATTTTTTAATTCTTCTGATAAAGCATTATTAGCTTTAGGAAG
>JABHTA010000246.1 GCA_018669945.1 Flavobacteriales bacterium | reverse complement strand
ATTTGTTTTTACTTCCCCAACATTTATTTCTGATAATTCAAGATTTACAAGTGTGTAGTTGTATTGAAAAATATTATCAGGTAATGCAATAGTATTATCAAGTCTTGTGTCACTATCAACCATCATTGGACAAGACTTATTAAGCTCACTAGCAGTTTCCATCAACACTTTGTCATAAGAGGGGGAGTCAAGAAATAGTTGTTGAACGGTGTAATATGAAAGACTAAAAGCAATTATTCCTACAACAATCCCAACAATTCTTTTCTTGTTGCTTTGGTTATCTGTAGCTGAATTAACAGGAACATCTTCTAATTCTGTGACCTGTGTTTGTGGCAATTCATAACCACAATCCGAACAATATTTAAAGTCGACAGGATTCTCTTTATTGCAGTTTGTGCATTCTACTTTATTCATTCTTTATTTTATTGTTGCCAACGTTCGGCTAAACTGCGTTTTAATGCAGTTTAGGTGCTGTTGTGTTTATTTGTTCTGATAGTCAGTTAGTTATAATTTTAAATAGCGAATAAGCAACAAATTTGTGTCGTTAGCATACCGATAAATCGGGGGGATTTATCTGATTCAAATAATCAACTTAACAAAGATAAGATATGTTTAGAAATACAGTATTCAGATAATACACACCCTAAAACAACCAAGAAGACATCCTGTATCCAGATTAATGTGCGACAACAATTTTGGCTTTTTGTTCGCCAACTACCACATAATAAATTCCGTTTTGCCAGTTGGCAACGTTTATTGATAGTTCGTGGTTTATTGGTTGGAGATAAACTTGTTGCCCAATGGAATTATAAATTTTTACAATTTTGTCATGCTGACCCTGTCGAAGTATCAAATTTGATACGGTGAATTCTTGTGAAGCGGGATTAGGATAAACCAATAACTTCTCCGTCTCAGCTTCAGGTTGAATAATCCCAACTGGCTCACAATCATTAGTAACTAAGCAACCCACACTATCAACTTTTAGAAGCCACCCATCTTGTGAATTAACTCCATCTGGGTAAACATAACCACAGATGGCAAAACCGTTATCCGCTGTTTGTTTTAGCGTTGCAACATATGTATGAACACCCTCTCGACCACGATAAGTTCTTCTCCATAATTCTTCTCCATTTTCATCTGTTTTCAACAAAAAACACTCATAATAATCAGGTGATTCAGTATTGAAAAATTGGCCAGCAGCGACAATTTCGCCTGATGGAAATTGAATTACACTTACAATTGCATCAGTCCGTTGATAATTAAACGGGAAAACTTTTTCCCATAAAACATTTTGTGACGGGCTAATTTTAGCCAAATAGGCGTAAGCTGAGCCCGCTGTATCAGGTTGCATAGAACCATGAACTAGGTAATTTCCATCAGGGCAAATTTCGCCACCTCCAAAATCACTGTAACTCTCCCCAAAAGTTTCATACCACAATTGGTCGCCCCCTAAATTACAGCTTATTATATATACGTCACTAACATTGTTTCCTACGGGAGCGTTTCTACCTCCAATTAATACGTCAGTAGTATTTGCAGAAATGTAATATCCAAATTCATCCATTCCGGGGTCTCCATAAGTATTTTGCCAATGGATATTACCAAGAGAATCCACACACATCGCAATGATGTTGTTATTTCCAGAACCAATCCAAGTATACCCAACAACTAATATACTGTCTGGACTGATTACAAAGGTTGAGTTAAAAATATGTTCACCTGTAAAATTAAAACGTTTAGTAAATAATGTGTCTCCACTCTGGTTGAACATATAGATGATTCCAAGAGTATTTCCTAGCGTATCATTTACACTTCCAGCAACAATAAACTTATTTGAATCAACTTGATTTATTGAGTTAATTAAGCCAACATAGTAACCATCGTGCCCATTTCCATAATGTTTTGACCAAACCGTATCCCCTAAAACATCTATTTTCATAATAAAAAAATTACGACCAGGGTAAGTTGGGTAGCTGCCAGTTACTAAGTATGATGAGTCTTTGGGCTCAATTACAAACGAAGTAATGCCTTCTGGCCCGCCAGTAAAATCATAACTGTTGTTAAACTGTTGTGCAGATGCCGTAGCTACGCCAAAAAACAGAAAACAAAGAAAAGCGAAAGCACGAAAACCCATGAAAAGAATCTTAAATGAAGGTGTAAAAAGCAGTCATACTGGTTGTGAGCTTTTCTCCAAGTGAAATTTTCTTACACAAACTTAATGTAATGCTGTCTCTAATGGTCAGGTTAGAAGGGTGCGTGATTGAAACCTCATGACCTCTTTTTACACCTTCATGTATGATTCTTAATGTAGAATCTTGTGATGCATGCACCTTTTCCCAAGGGTACATGATAAAGCATATTTTCATATTTATATTATAGAATTTTCAATTTTATGTTTGCCAACGCTTGCCTAAACTGCGTTTTTGTCCCCCGTGGGGCAAAAATGAAGTTTAGGTAATGTTATAAGCTGTTTATTTTAATTGATTAAGTAATTCACTTTTTGTACTTAATTCAAATACTTCCCAAATATCTAATTGAGGACATTGTTTTTTTGCTGTTTCAATTAAATCCATAGCGTTGTTTCTTTGTTCAGCCCAAACCATTACAACTGCATAATCAATT
>JABHTA010000221.1 GCA_018669945.1 Flavobacteriales bacterium | reverse complement strand
TAATGATCTACTAATTTCTCTGCAGTTCCTATATCAAAACACTTCTGGCTCATCAGAACAATTTACCCCTGAGCTTTATTACGGAAAAACAAACACCGTAATTCTAGGACTTAATTACGGTTTCTGATTATTCGTCTAAATGCTGATATTGAATGATTCTTAGCTGAGTTTTGTATAGCTTAAGTAATAAATCCATCATTCTATCTTTCGAAGATAAACTTGAAGGGTCCACATCTTCTGCTCGCTGGAATTCAAAATCACCTTCTGGAGTTCGTTTAGCTTTACTTTCGAATTCACCAAGCTCGTTCAAAACAATCATGTTTAAATCAGTGTCCGGTTCCTGCACTCGCACCAAAAAGTTTTGGTCTGCCGGTAAGTTTTCGAAATTGAAATTACCCTCTTTATCTAAATTGGTTTTGTACATAATCTTGCCATCCTCGTTTACAAGAAAGACCTCCCTGCCTTCAGAAAAGTCTCCTGGTATTTCTTTAAAAATATTACCAAATAATCCTGTTTTATCCATATCTTCATCATATGAAGAATCACTAGAATTACCTATTTCATTACCACCAGTATTTCCAGAAGTACCATGCCTGATGTCCAGTTTTGAGAAATGCACATCATCATCTGAATTATTAAAATTATAGCTAATACCAAAAGATAACCTACTGTATGAATCATTGGCTGTCCCCTCCTTTTCCCAACCATCCAATTTGTCGGTAAATGACTTGACATAAGTATAATCCAAATTCAAATCATATCGAGAATTTAAATACAATTTAAGTTTAACCCCGGTAGGAACAACAAAAGCAACCTCCCTTTTCGTTTCTTCCAATACTCCAGTTAGACTTGATAAATCATCCGCAGGAGCAAGGTATCCATAATATTGAAATGTTTTCGGTCCGTTTACTTCATGCGTATAACTAGACTTTGACCGATAAAACATCAGTCCCACACCCATGTGGGGGTGAAGTTCATACCTAGTATGGTGACCTTTAGCTTCGGAATGTATAAGTTTAATAGGATAAAATGCATCCAGCATCACATTGTAGTAATTCATGCTAGAACTATAATAATTGTTATTATGTCTTACATATTTACGACCTCTAATCTCACCTTGAATATAATGGAGGGACGCTCCTATACCACCATAAATATTTGCTCTATTGACACCAATACCGCTTGACCGACCAGTTACGTCCCTGAAATCAGAATTAAATTTTGGAATGCTTTTAGTTTCGCTAATATCCCCATGGAAATAATGCATTCCTACAAACCCATCAATACTAACATGAGCCAACCATGGTCTTTGTGCATTAATTGAACGGTGAAACAAATTAGCAGATTCAGTTTCAGAAACAGCTTCAGAAACAGAAACTGCTTTAGAAACAGTATCAGACTCTGAGATAGAAACCGAATCAGCTTCAGAAACAGAAACTGCTTTAGAAACCGTATCAGACTCGGAAATAGAAACCGAATCAGGTTCAGAAACAGAAACAGCTTTAGAAACCGTATCAGACTCGGAAATAGAAACCGAATCAGGTTCAGAAACAGAAACAGCTTTAGAAACAGTATCAGACTCGGAGATAGAAACCGAATCAGTTTCAGAAACAATAACAGCTTTAGAAACCGTATCAGTGTCAGAAACAATAACAGGCATATCTTGCCCAAAGCCATGCAATGCGAAAAAAAACAAAATCACTAAGCTCGTTATTCTAATCATATTTGTGTCTATTTGTAACTTTAAAGTTTGTTTGATTATTACTTTGTATAAATCATTTAGTACTGTTCAAATTTAAGAAAATTTATTTTATAAAATAGATTTTAACTGTAATTTACCTTTTTTTATGAATGATTTATCAGTAAAAAAGACGTAATTTGTTCTTTAATTAATAAATTAATGAATTTGAAAAGAAATATTAAGAGTATGATGTTGTTCGCCATTTTTATGGCGTCATATGGCTTAACGGTTGCCCAAAATAACTATTTCAATCTTGAAAAACAGTATTTTATTAATGGGGATGCTAAAAATTTCGCAGTGATAAGTGCAAAATACTCTTCTAAAGCAATGCATTTTTCAGAAAAGCTCTTTTTTGGAAAGGAAAACATAGATAGCTTTTCAGACTCGATATCTTTCAACACACAAAAAGCAATTGAATTTGGAGAAAAAGCCATCGAAACTGCTAACGACACAAGTGTTGTTGCTAAATCCTATATGAAAAAATCATTAAAAAGATTACATGAGGCCCAAGAATCATTAAATTCCATAATCGGATCATCCTCACCTAACGAAAAACGTAATACATACGATCTCTGTATTTTTTGGCTCGGCGATGCTACTATCGATTCCTATAATGCATCTATCTATTTTTATGGAGAATTAGCAGAAGACGTTTTAGTCGTAAATGATGGTTTATCTGCTAATACGCCATGTCCAGTCTGCCCGCCATGTGATACTATATTTGAAACAATAATCAGTAATTCGGGAATCATTGAAGGAGGTGGTGATAATGCATCACCACTATCTGCAGAAGAATTGAATCGAATCAGAAGAATAGAAGTGGATGAGGCCACATATACTACGATTGTTGAGATGTACGAAAAAAGAATGGCCACAAAACAACAAATAATCGACCAATTACTAAAGGATCTTGCAAATGCTAACACTGATGAAGAAAGACAAAAAATACAAAATGAAATTGACATAGCTAAAGCTCAAAAAGAGCTTCTTGCAGACAAAAGAAATGGCGCCGAAAGTAAACTGAAAAGCATACGTGAACAACTAGCAGAATATGCAAAACGAGATGGATATATAAAGTCCGACTCCAATAGTACAAGTATTTTTTCTTTTGGCAAAGAAGGGTATTACAATGAAAATAATCCAATTCCTGTTGACCAACCTTTTCCTGATGGCCTAATATATAGCGTCCAATTAGGTTTATATCACAAGCAGCTAATACCTTCGGAATACGATATTTACAAGGGACTTTATCCGATAAATGGTCAATCTATTGCCGGAGGACTTTACAGATATAGAACAGGTATTTTTTACAACTATCAACAAGTTGAAGAAATAAAGATAAAGATTAGATCTATTGGTCTCAGTGACGCCTTTGTTATTGCCTTCTATAATGGTGAGCTTATTAGTGTTTCTAAGGCTATTCGAATTGAGCGACAATAAATTCCATATCTACTAAGGAAATAATAGTTTACTTCGCATTTACTTTATGTGTAAAGTTTACTTTAAAAATATTAATGGTCTATGATTATTCATACTAAATATTAACGCTAATACTCACTAGAAAAATTAGCACAAAGCTTTTGTTGTCATATTGCGAGCAACTCTTTTACCACACTAGAAATTAATTTTCCTTCGGCTTTACCCTGCAGTTGCCCCATAGCAGGCCCCATCACTTTTCCCATATCTGATGGAGAGCTGGCACCAGTTCTTTCAATAATTTGTTGGATAACTTGTTTGACCGCTTCTTCTCCCATTTGGGCAGGAAGATATTTACTTATTATATCCGCTTGATATAATTCTGGTTCGGCCAAATCGTTGCGGTTTTGTTCTGTGTAAATAGCCGCTGCGTCTTTACGTTGTTTAACTAACTTTTGAAGCACTTTAAAAGCTACCTCATCAGAAACACTACCATCAGCTCCTTTTTCTGTTCCGGCAAGTAACAAGGCTGATTTAACGGCTCTTAACGCATCTAGCTTGTCTTTTTCTCTAGCAAGCATTGCCTTCTTAATATCTCCGTTGATTTGATCTGTTAAACTCATAGTTTTGATATGAAAATTAAAAAGCCCAAAGTTAACAACTTTGGGCTTTAAATTTTAGACCCAAGTCTCGTAACTTATTAATCTACATTATCATGTAAAAACGAATTGTTGTCGTTTAGCGTTGTCCTATTTTCACCATCAACACCAGTATCTTCTCTTAAAGTATAACGAGATGCTTGTGAATCAGAAGAGTGCTCCACATCATCAAGCTCTACCTGTCTTCTTTTGTACGCTGGTTCATTTTCCATATCAGCAATTCCAGATGGAGTTCTTAAACGCATACTAAGCTCCTTTAATTTACCAATTCGATCAGAAGAACGAGCTTGCTGTTCTTCTGGAGTAACCGCAGTAGCTTCTTGCTTTAAGTAAGGTTCTTCGTAGCTCTTTTCAGGATCAGGCGTCGGCGATTCTGCGGTAGAAGATTCCTCTATCGATGTTACTTCGTCTGTTTCCTTCATAAAAGGTTCCCAGGCAGTATTTTCAACTTTTTCATCTGATTTGATGTTGTCTGTTGATTCGTCAGTTAAATCAGGAGTCCATGTAGATGTTGGTATAGAAGGTCCAGAAAAATCCCATGTTTGATCCGGAGATTCTTTTACTTCTGCAACTGGAGTTTCATTAATTGGTGTTTCATCTGTAACATCATCATTAACAGGCTCCGCTTCAACGGAATTAGAGTTCGTAATATCAAATGACATTTCCTTTTGAGATGATTCTGATGGATTAACCATATATGGTTCTTCTTCTTTTGATTCATCTTGCTGAACTGAAGTTTCTTGCTCTCCAAGTGATACTGGATTTTTAATTGGCTGAGTCAAACTGATAGGCACATCAGCTTCAAGGCTAACCACCTTCTTCTGAACTTCTCTAATTTCTCCTGTGTCTGGAGTTGAAGAGAATCCCGTTGCGATAACTGTAACACAAATAGAATCGCCAAGAGTTTCATCATATCCATGACCCCATATAACATCGGCAGAATTACCCGCTTCGGCTTGAATGTAATCTGTAATATCTGCTATTTCATCCATCATGATTTCCTGTTCACCATAAGTGATATTCAATAACACATAATTAGCCCCATCAATATTGTTATCATTTAACAATGGTGACGCTAAAGCATGAGCTACGGACTTTTCTGCTCTATCTTCTCCAGTAGCAGTAGCCGAACCCATAATAGCTACACCACTATCTTTCATTACAGTACTTACGTCTTCGAAATCGACATTGATTGCACCTGTTACTGTTATTACTTCGGCTATACCTTTTGCCGCAGTGGTTAACACGTTATCTGCTTGTTCGAAGGCATCCCTTAAACTAAGATTACCGAACATCTCTCGGAGCTTATCATTGTTTATTACTAATAAGGTATCAACGCATTGGCGCATTGTTTCAATACCTTCAGAGGCTTGCAGTTTTCGTTTTCGTCCTTCAAACAAAAATGGCATGGTCACAATACCAACTGTAAGAATCCCCATCTCTTTTGCAACTTGCGCAATGACTGGCGCTGCACCTGTTCCCGTTCCGCCACCCATACCAGCAGTAATAAATACCATCTTAGTATTCTTGGATAAAATTTCTCTTATTTGTTCAATATCTTCAATCGCGGCATTCTTACCTACTTCTGGAATAGAACCGGCACCTCTTCCATTAGTAAGACTACTTCCTAATTGAATTTTTAACGGCACTGGGCTTATGTCTAACGCTTGATTATCAGTATTACAAATTACAAAATCAACACCTTTGATTCCTTGTTTGTACATATGGTTTACTGCGTTGCTTCCGCCTCCGCCAATGCCAAACACCTTAATGATGGATGACTGATCTTTTGGTAAATCGAATTGCATAATAATGGGTTTTATGGGTTACTATATGTTATTAACTATTATCGTGATCGGCATCTTCTTCGAACCAAACCTTGCTCTTATCAAGTATTTTATCGAAAAAACTTCCTTTACTTTTCTTTGAATGCATTGTCACCGAAGAAGTACTTCTCGCATGTCTTGCGCTATACTCAAAACCTTTAATCACTAGACCAACACCAGTAGAGTACATTGGGCTAGTAATCTCCTCAGCTCCTGAAGCAAGATGTTCTGTAGGGTATCCTATTCTGGTATCCATACCAGTCATGTATTCAAACAACTGAGTTACATGTTTTAGCTGAGACCCACCGCCTGTTACAACCAATCCTGCAATTAGCTTTTTCTCGAAACCAGAATTCTTTATTTCGTAATACACTTGCTCTATAATTTCTTCCATTCTTGCCTGTATGATATGTGCCAAGTTTTTCAATGAAATCTCCTTTGGTTCACGTCCTCTCAAACCAGGTATAGCAACAATATCATTATCTTGATTTTCACTGGCTAGTGCCGAACCAAATTTCACTTTTAACAGCTCCGCTTGCTTCTTAATAATTGTGCACCCTTCTTTGATATCTTCAGATATGATGTTACCCCCAAATGGTATCACAGCAGTATGACGGATGATTCCATCTTGAAAAATAGCTACATCAGTGGTTCCACCGCCAATATCAACCAATACAACACCAGCTTCTTTTTCTTCATCATTTAAAACTGCCTCTGACGATGCTAAAGGTTCTAATGTTAATTCAGCAACTTCGAGTCCCGCCTTACGAACACATTTATAAATATTTTTTGCGGCGGCCATTTGTCCTGTTATGATGTGAAAATTTGCTTCCAAACGAATACCTGACATACCAATAGGGTCTCTAATACCTTGTTCGTTATCTACAATATACTCTTGCGGAAGTACGTGAATTATCTCTTCTCCTGGAAGCATTACCAGCTTATACATATCATCAATTAAATGATCTATGTCTCCTTGAGAAATCTCTTCATCCAAACTATTTCTAGTTCGTATACCTCTATGTTGAATACTCTTAATGTGCTGGCCAGCTATGCCAACATTAACGACATTAATTTCAACACCTGATTTAGCTTCAGCTTCTGCTACAGCTTTTTCAATCGCATGCACTGTAGGGGTTATGTGAGAGACCACTCCGCGAGTAACACCAACAGATTCGGTTTTGCCCATTCCTAAAATTTCCAATTTACCGAATTCGTTTTTACGCCCCACCATACAAACAATTTTTGTAGTGCCGATATCTAAACTTACAACGATTTCTGATCCTTCTTCCATAAGGTTACTTTTTGGTACAAACTACCTGATTATTATACTTTAAATTTATTCTCTTATATCCGTTCCAACCTGTTTTACTCAGCCCCTGCTTGTAAAAAACCATTAGCTTATCAAATTTTTGTTTAATGTTTTCCGCTTTTCCGAATATGATTTCTTGATTCCCAACTCTTGGTATCAATTCTAAATCTCCGTTTTCTTTTACATATATCTGCACAATTTGCGCTTTCAAAAAACTATCATTATTAATAAACGAAGCCAATTGATATAAATCTTTGAGCCTCTGATCTTCTTGTTTTAAATCCATTATATTCATGTCATAACCCATAGAAAATGATGTTTTTACCGCTCCATTCGCTACTAAAACTCTTGAAGTAAACTTATCAGATAACGGCATCATCCATCCATTTTCATCTATGTAATAACTATCTCCGTATTCGGTAAATACTCTTAGTATTGGGTTTCTTTGACTCAATTCAATTTTTAATACTCCATCAATAGTTGAATACACCTCTGCATAACCTATTGAAGAATTGTTATTCAATAATTTTTCTAGGTGAGCAACATCAACTAGATCAATTCGCATTCCTTCACCATAACCTAAATTCAAGACCATGTTCCGGACGTCATCTTCCATCACAAAGAAATTTTTATTAGGGCGATCGATTGATATTTCCATGCTATGGCATACTACATCTACGTTTTTGTTTTCTACAAAACCAAGCAGTGCTATTATTACCGCTATGATAAATAACCAGTATGATATGCTCAATACTTTACTCAATTCAGTAATTCGTTTTTGATAGGTTCCACTAATTTATCAATATCTCCAGCACCCATGGTCAACAAAACCTCTAGTTTTCTTTGTCGTAACTCCGAAACCAATTCTGCTTTTGTGCTAATGGATTTGTTCTTAATCGTTACTTTTCTTAATAACATTTCAGAAGTAATCCCCTCGATTGGCTGTTCTCTAGAAGGGTAAATATCTAACAGAATTAACTCATTTAACAAATCTAGACTTTTAGCAAAATCGTCTGCGAAGTCCTTTGTTCTACTATACAAATGCGGTTGAAAAACACCCGTAATTTTGTTTTTTGGGTATAATTCCTTGACAGAAGAAATAGTCGCCTTTAGCTCTTCTGGGTGATGAGCATAATCATCAATATATACCAAATCGTGTTTTTTTATGATATACTCAAATCTACGTTTGATTCCCTTAAAAGACTCTAATGCCGATTTAATTTCTTGATGAGAAACCTTCAGTTGGTCTGCTGCTGCAATTGCTGCAATCGCATTTTCAACATTGTGCCTGCCAGGCAATCCGAACTTGATATCAGAAATCAACCCAGATTGAGCCTGCACGCTAAATACATAATACCCATCAACTACTTTAATATTCTCAAGATAATAATCCGCCTTTTCTGATATAGAATAAGTTATTACATCACATGCAGGAGTCAGTTTATTTTCTAGTTGCTTATTCAGAATTAGTGATCCACCAGGGCTAATTTGACTTGAAAACAATTCGAACGATTCTAGAAATTTAGAATGGTCTCCATAAATATCTAAATGATCAGCATCCATAGAAGTTATTATTGCCATGTTCGAATGAAGTTCTAAAAACGATCGGTCATATTCGTCTGCCTCAACTACAGTGTTTTCTGTGTTTTCTGTAAGTAAAACATTCGAATCATAGTTTTTTGTAATTCCTCCCAAAAAGGCATTACACCCAATTGACTGCTTAAGTAGGTGCGCCAAAATAGATGATGTAGTTGTCTTTCCATGAGTTCCTGCTACTGCTAACGTGAAAGACTCATTAGTTATGATACCAAGAACTTCTGAACGCTTTTTCATCACATACCCTTTGTCCCAACAATGCTTGTATTCTTTTAAGTCTTGCGGTACAGCGGGTGTATAAACAACTAGATCAATCTCTGAAGGAATTAGCGAAGGTGAATCTGTGTAATGAATATTAACACCTTCTTTCTCTAATTGATTGGTAAGAATAGTTTCGGTTTTATCATACCCAAAAACTTCTTTCCCGATAGCGATGAAATAGCGCGCTAAGGCACTCATACCAATGCCTCCGACGCCGATAAAATATACTTTATGTATTTTTTCCAAGCTCATTTTTCAATCAAAGAAATTACTTCGTTTGCAATAACTTCAGCAGCATCAGCTTTGCCAAGCTGCGCTATATTTTGCTTCAATTTTTCTTGCAATTCTATATTATTGGATAAGTTTAGTACTTCATTTGCAAGTTTATCAACAGCTTCAAAGTCTTTTACTAACAACGCAGCGTTATGAACTACTAGGGCCATCGCGTTTTTAGTCTGATGGTCTTCTGCTACATTAGGCGACGGAATAAGGATTACAGGCCTTTTTACCAAACACAATTCCGACACCGAAATAGCTCCTGATCTTGAAACAACAAAATCTGCCACTGCATAAGCATAATCCATTTTTGAGATAAACTCGTGAGCATAAATTCCCTTATCAGCATATTTGACACATGCCGTCTTGGCCTTCTCGAAATATGCCTTTCCTGTTTGCCATATGACTTGAATGTCATTTTCAGCATATATATTTAAACTAGCTTCAATTGCCAGGTTGATTGTTCGAGCGCCCAAGCTTCCACCAATTATTAAAAGTGTTTTTTTGTCAGGATCAATCTTGAAATATTCGACTCCCCTGGCCTTTTTTCCATCCAAATTTCTGATATCTTTTCGAACAGGGTTGCCTGTTAACATGATTTTTTCTTTTGGAAAGAAGCGTTCCATACCATCATAGGCAACACAAATTTTTTGCACCTTATTTGCTAACAACTTATTAGTAATTCCAGGGTAAGAATTTTGCTCTTGAAGTAGTGCTGGTATTCCAGATTTAGCAGCTACGTGTAACATTGGTCCGCTAGCATAACCCCCAACTCCAACAGCAACATCAGGCTTAAACTGCTTTAATATTTTTTTTGCCTTAAATAGGCTACTAATAAGTTTGAATGGAAAACTCAAGTTCTTAAGCGTTAAACTTCGCTGCAAACCACTTATCCATAAACCTTTAATATTATAACCTGCGGCAGGAACTTTTTCCATTTCCATTCTGCCTTCAGCACCGATAAACAGTATTTCAATGTTTGGGCTTAATGCTTTTAAAGCATTTGCGATAGCAATTGCAGGAAATATGTGACCACCTGTACCGCCACCACTAATGATAACTCTATATTTTTGCATGAGCCATCCTATTTAAGGTTGATTCATGTTCGACCCCCCTACTTACACTGAGGATAATTCCAATTGCAATACAGGTAAACCAAATTGACGTACCTCCCATACTAACCATTGGCAATGGCTGGCCGGTAACAGGAAATAGATTAACTGCAACAGCCATGTTAATCATGGCTTGAAAAACAAGCATAAATGCTATCCCAACAGCTAATAACGCCCCAAATGCTTTGGGGCTCTTAACAACAATACGTACTGCTCGATACAATAAAATAAGGTATAGCATCAGAACAGTAACACCCCCTATCAAACCATACTCCTCTAAAACTATAGCATAAATAAAGTCGGAATAAGGATGTGGCAAGAAATTTCTTTGCGTACTTTTACCAGGACCTTTTCCTGTTATTCCACCTGCAGCCACTGCAATTTTAGACTGTTCGGCTTGATAATTTCCTTTACTATCTGCACTAGAGAAATTTTCAATTCTTGCAATCCATGTATCAATTCTTGGCAACAATCCCGGTACTGACATCGCTAATAAAAATGCTAACCCAATTGCCACGATTCCTGAACCTATCATGGCGCCAATATGTTTTAAACTAATTCTACCAATAAACATCAACACCAAACAAACAGTAAAAAGAACAGCTGCAGTGGAAAAGTTAGCAGGAAATATCAACCCACAAACTGCGAAAATTGGTAAAACTATTGGAACAAATGCCTTCTTAAAATCCTTGATTACATCTTGCCTAATGGAAAGTATTCTCGCTACGTACATTATCAGTGACAGTTTTGCTAAATCGGAAGTTTGGAATGACTGATTAATAACCGGAATCACTAACCAACGGCTTGCATTATTCAAATTAGAACCTATTAATAGTGTAAGTAGCAATAACGGTACTGAAATATATAATGCAAGTTGCGCTACTCGGGAAAAATAACTGTATTTAATTCTATGGATTCCATACATAATACCAAGCCCTATTATAAGGAATGTAGTATGACGAAATAGATAATAAAAAGTATTACCATCATGATGACGATAAGCCAAAGAGGTAATAGAGGTATAAACTACTAGGGTTGAAATAATAGACAAAAACAGTACTACAAGCCAAATCGCTCGATCACCTTTAGTATATTTTAGAATATTATTCAATGCGCTACTACTTCAATTTAAACATGCTTTTGCCTAAAAAATGTTATTTAACTATGGGAGCATTGTTTGAGCAATAATTACTTCTGAGACAACTCTAAAACAGATTTTCTAAACTGCTCACCTCTATCTTTATAATTTTGATACAAGTGAAAACTTGAACAAGCAGGCGAGAATAGCACCACATCACCTTCGGTTGAAAGCGAACTAGAAATTTGCACTGCTTCCGAAACCGAAGAAGCTTCTGAAAAGCAATCCACTCTTTCAATTAAGGAATTTAACGCTCCATTAATGTTTTTACCCAAACAAACAATTGCCTTTACGTTTTGATTTACCAAATCATTAAAAATCATGTAATCAGTTTCCAAATCAGAAAGCCCAACAATCCATACAACAGGCTTATCCATGCATTCTAAAGAATACCATGTAGAGTTAACATCTGTGGCTTTAGAATCATTTACATAATCTACACTTTTAACGTTTGAGATTAACTCTAATCTATGCTCTATACCACCAAATTCGTCTACATTCGATTGTCTTGACTCAACTAATTTATCAGCCAAACTTTTTTTAGAAACTTCGCTACTTTTAACATTTGTGTTCATATCCATTTGTTTTAATTAACTAATTCATCTATTGTAATTGTAATATTACGAAGCATTCTAATATAATCACCGTTACTCTAAAAATACTTTTTAACACCTAATGTTCAATTATCGAATTCTACAAGCCTCTTACCTGTTCTTTAAATTGCCGTCCTCTATCTTCGTAATCTTCAAACAAATCGAAACTGGCGCATGCAGGACTTAACAAAACAGTATCTCCTTTTTTACCTAACTGGTAGGCAAACTTGACTGCGCCCTCCATAGAAACCGTTTCGGCAATAGAAACACCGCTATCTTTAAACGCCTCTCTAATTTTGGTATTATCCTTCCCTAAACAAACAATTGCTGTTACTTTTTCTTTAACTACATCTTTTAAGATAGAGTAATCGTTTCCTTTATCGACACCGCCAACAATCCAAACTACTCCAGCTGGCATGGTTTCCAATGCGTACCAAGCAGAGTTAATATTAGTTGCTTTGGAGTCATTAACAAAGTCGATTCCGTGAACGCTTACCACTTTCTCCATTCGATGTTCTACATTTTGAAAATCGGTAAGACTATCTCTAACAACATCCTTTCGCAGTTCTAAAATGCTAGACGCAACTCCCGAGGCCATAGAGTTGTAGATGTTGTGTTTGCCTTCTAATGCTAGTTTATATATTGACATATTTAATTCCTGGTTTTTGTAGTTAATTAATAATTGTTCGTTTTTTATATATGCTCCTTGTAACTCGTTTAAATCTTGTTCTATCGTGAATGGTATAAGCTGTGATTTGAAATCTCTTTTGGATACTTCTTTAGCGATATTTTCATCATCTAGACAATAGATGAAGTAATCTGTAGAAGCTTGGTTTTGAATAATTCGAAATTTAGAATCGATATATTTCTGCATTTCATAATCGTACCTATCGAGATGATCTGGCGTAATATTCATTAATATAGCGATGTCCGCTTTAAAATGAAACATCCCGTCTAACTGAAAACTACTCAACTCAACCACATAAAAATCAAAATTGTCTTCTGCAACTTGCAGCGCTAGACTTTTTCCGACATTACCGGCCAACCCAACATTTAATCCTCCATTCTTAAGAATATGGTACAATAAGAGTGCTGTTGTTGTTTTGCCATTGCTTCCCGTTACGCAAATCATTTTAGCCTCGGTAAATCTGCCTGCAAATTCAATCTCAGAAATAACTTCAATACCTTTTTCAATTAACTGTTCTACCAGCAGAACTGTATCTGGTATTCCTGGACTTTTAACAACCACATCTGCTTGAAATATTAAATCCTCAGAATGCTGCTTTTCTTCCCATTCAAGGGCGAGATTTGAAAGAACTTTTTTATACTTTTCTTTGATTCTGCCTTTGTCAGAAACAAATACTTTATACCCTTTTTTTAACCCTAAAATAGCTGCCCCTATGCCGCTTTCTCCACCACCGAGAACAACTAAGTTTTTCATTACATTATCTCAACTTAAGCGTTACAACAGTTATAATTGCTAGCATAATACCAACAATCCAAAACCGTGAAACAATTTTTGATTCATGCAATCCTTTTTTCTGATAATGATGGTGTAATGGAGCCATTAAGAAAATTCGTTTCCCTTCACCTAGTTTCTTTTTGGTGTACTTAAAATACCCTACTTGCATCATCACAGAAATAGTTTCAATAAAGAAAACCCCGCATAAAACAGGTATCAGCAGCTCTTTTCTTACTAGAATTGCAAGCGTTGCAATAATTCCACCAATAGCAAGGCTTCCGGTGTCACCCATAAAAATTTGAGCCGGATATGAATTGTACCATAAGAAGCCTATGCAAGCTCCAATAAATGCAGCTACAAAAACGGTTAACTCTCCTATATTTGGGATATACATGATATCCAAATAATCAGAAAACATTACATTACCAGATAAATAAACAAACACCCCAATTGTTAACATAATAATCGCAGAAGTGCCTGTCGCTAATCCATCAATTCCATCTGTCAAGTTTGCCCCATTCGATACGGCTGTTATAATAAATATTACAGCAAGCACATAAATTATCCATGTGTAACTTCTTAAATCATTACTAATCAAACCGAGAACTGAAGAGTAATTGAACTCATTGTTCTTCACAAAAGGTATAGTTGTATTTGGTGACTTTCTATCTAACAAATAAGTTGTGTTCCCATCATCATTTACTATTACACTTACTAATGAAGCGTCAACTTGAGTAACAACTTCCAATGGAATTTCAACACGTGTTTTGATCGCAGGATGGAAATAAACAGTAAACCCAACAATTAAACCTATACCAACCTGTCCAACAATTTTGAATCGGCCAGCTAACCCTTCTTTATTCTTTTTAAACACTTTGATGTAGTCATCAGTGAAGCCAATTGCACCTAACCAAAGAGTAGTAATGAGCAGTAAAATGATATAGACATTATCGAGTCTAGCGAACAACAATGTTGGAATTACAATCGCTGCGATGATGATTAGGCCACCCATTGTTGGTGTTCCCTGCTTCTCAATTTGACCCTCTAACCCTAAATCTCTAACGGTTTCTCCAACTTGTTTTTTAAGCAGAAAGGCAATTATTCTTTTGCCAAACAACAAACTAATAACGAGTGAAACCACGGCAGCCATGGCTGCCCTAAAAGAAATATAGCCGAATACACCTGCACCGGGCACGTTCATTTCTTGAAGATATTGAAACAAGTGATATAACATTAGCCAGTAACTATTTGAAGCATTTGTATTAAAGTTTCCATATCATCGAATGGCGTTTTTTTCCCATTTATCTCTTGATATTTTTCATGTCCTTTTCCTGCAATAAGAATTATGTCACCTTCTGTCGCCATAGCACTTGCAGCCTTTATAGCTTCCTTTCTATCTGTAATTGACAAGGTTTTTTTGAAATATTGAGGTGCAACGCCTTTATGCATATCTTCAATAATTGTAGATGGATTTTCTGTTCTAGGATTGTCTGACGTAAACACAACTTTTGTTGCCAATTCACAAGCTATACCCGCCATTTTCGGACGTTTATCTGCGTCCCTATCCCCACCGCATCCGACAACTGCAATAACTTGCTCATTTCCTGTGCGGATATCGTTAATCGTTTTCAGAACATTTTTTAATGCATCCGGAGTATGGGCATAGTCCACAATTCCAGTGATGTTATTTTCCGTTTTGAAATACTCGAAACGACCTTCGACAGAAACCAACTTACTTAAAGAAGTTAGCGCATCCATTTTATCTTCTCCTAACAAAATAGAAACTGCGTAAATAGTCAATAAATTGTATGCGTTAAATGAACCTATAAGCTTAGTCCAAACTTCATTATTATGGATACTTAAGACCAAACCATCGAACTGATTTTCAATGATGCGGCATTTAAAGTCTGCCATTGATTTTAAAGCGTAAGTGCTCTTCTTGGCTCTGCAATTTTGAACCATTACGTTTCCGTGCACATCGTCTGCATTAATCAACGCGAAAGCCTCTTCATTTAGGCCATCAAAAAATGCCTTCTTGGCATTAATGTATCCATCAAATGTTTTGTGATAGTCTAGGTGGTCATGGGTAATGTTTGTAAATACTGCGCCATCGAAATCTAACCCCGCAATTCTATTTTGGTCGATCGAATGGCTGCTAACTTCCATGAAACAATAGGTACAACCTTTTCCAACCATTTCCCGCAACAGCGCATTTAACTGCAATGCATCAGGCGTTGTATGACTAGCAGGAATTTCCTCATTGCCAATTAGGTTTCGAACCGTTGAAAGTAAACCAACCTTATACCCTAATGATTTGAACAAATCATACAATAACGTTGCTGTGGTTGTTTTCCCATTAGTACCTGTAACACCTACTAACTTAATTTCTTCTGATGGATTCTCATAAAAGTTAGATGCTATAAATCCCAGAGCTCTGCTGCAATCTTCAACTTTTACATAAGTGATTTTACTATTTAAATTTCGCGGTAACTTTTCACAAACGATTGCAACGGAACCATCCTCTATCGCTTGATTAATAAAATTGTGACCATCAACTTGCGTCCCAGGAACTGCAACAAATAGACTTAGCTTTGTTATGGCTCTAGAATCAAAACAAATTTTTTCGATAGCTACATTGGTAGAACCGACAACCTCGTCAATACCTGCTTTATATAATATGTCCTTTAACAGCTTCATTAAGACAATTCGAGCGTTATTTGATCGCCAATCCCAACTCTTAATCCTGGTTTTATTGACTGCGATTTTATTGTTCCTTTTCCATCTATTTTGACACCAAGCCCAGCGTTTTCTAGAAGAAAAATAGCATCAGTAGCGGCCATTCCAACAACATTCGGGACCAACCCTGTAATCACCTTTCTAACTTGAATTTCCACCGACTCATCTCCAGTTCTAGTAATTGCCCATTGATTGTCTAATGACTGCACATCAGTTGGCACAGCTAGCTTCTTGAATACTTTAACCAAATCCTTTTGACTACCGTTTTTAGATACAGGTATTGTGTTATTTGCCATCAATTCTTGTTGTTGCAATTCCTCATGAATTTCAACGCTATTAGCATAAACTTTATCCGCAATTTCTTTAAAGATTGGTCCTGCAACTAAGTTTCCGTAGTAAACATTGTTAGACGGGGCGTTTACCACCACTATACAGGAATATTTTGGCGATTCAGCAGGAAAATAGCCTACAAAAGATGCTTGATGACTTACCTTAGAATCATACTTATAACCATATTTATCGTTAGCAATTTGAACAGTACCTGTTTTTCCCGCGATTTTAAAATGTGCGTTCTTCAAGTTTCTTGCTGTACCGTTTTCTACAACCTCTTCAAGCAGGGGTTTTATCTTTTCGATAGTTGACTTTGAACAAATCGACTCATTAATTACCTGGGTTTTAATCTTACGAATAGTCTTTCCACGAACCTGAACTTCATTCACAAACTTCGGCTGCACCATTCTACCGTTATTTGCTATGGCATTATAAAAAGTTAAGATTTGAAGTGGTGTCATTTGCACTTCGTAACCAATCGACATCCAAGGCAGCGTAACACCGGACCAAGATTTATCCTTAGTGCTTTTTATTAATGGCTTACCCTCTCCTGCTATTTCAACATCGAGAGATTGCTGAAGATTCATTTTATATAATCTATCCACAAAAGCCTGAGGATTTTTCGCGTACGCATCATTAATAACTTTCGATATCCCAATATTAGATGACACAACCAAAGCTTCACCGAACGTCATTTTTCCATGACCACCAAACTTAGAATCTGTCATTACCTGATCATAGAACTTGTACCGTCCGTTACCTGTATCAACACTATCAGTGACATTAACGAGACCTTCTTCAAGTGCCGCGATTACCGAAGCTAACTTAAACGTAGAACCGGGCTCAGTACTTTCCCCTATGGCATAATTGTATTGTTCGTAATAATCTCCATCTTTTCCTCGAGATAAATTAGCAATAGCTTTTATTTCACCAGTCGAAACTTCCATCATCACCACGCAACCATGGTCAGCATTATGCAATTCCAACTGCTCTAATAATGCGCGATGTGCAACATCCTGAATATTTACATCAATTGTGGTAACAATATCACTACCATCTTGTGGCTCTATTTCATTATCAGCATTTAGAGGCATCCAAACACCGCCCCCAATTTTTTGCATCAACCTCTTACCTTCAATACCTTTTAACTCTGTTCGATACGCCCCCTCTAGACCAACAGGCTTTAAACCATCTCTATCATAACCTATCGTTCTCGCTGCTAATTGTCTGAATGGTTTTTGGCGTTTATTCTGTTGCATAAAAATAAAACCACCTTTATACCTTCCTCTTTTAAAAATTGGGAACTCACGCATCTTTTTTAGTTGCGTATACTTTACATTTCTCTTAATTAAATGATAGCGTGCACCATTTTCTTTAGCACCTATTAAATCCCTCTTGTATTCTGTAGCAGTTTTATCATCAAATAATATTGAGAGACTTATGCAAAGTGAATCGATGTTTTCATCCCAAACCACATCTTTAAGTGCATCGCAATTAGGATCGAAGCGCACTTCGTAAATTGGAATAGAAGTTGCCAACAAACTACCATCTTCAGCATAGATATTTCCCCGAACAGCCTCAATATCTTTTAGCTTAGTGGTGGTATTTTCAGCCTTAGATATCCATTTATCGCCCTCAACAAATTGAATAAAGACAATTCTCCCAACAATAGCCGCCCCGAAAAGACACATAAAGAAGTACACCAGGTATACACGCCATAATATATCTTTCTTTTCTTCCATTTTGCGTTACTCGACTTCTAAATATTCTCTTGATTTGACAACAATTTTTTTAGGTGGAGTGTAAGATTCCTTCAATCCCAGTTCTCTTTCTTCAACAATTCCGGCAATTTTGGATTGCTTACTGATATACATCAAATCTGATTTCGTTGTTATATACTCTGAGCGCATCTCCTTCAGCTCAATCGAGGAGCTATTAATATTCCGAACGGCACTTTCCGCCCAATACCCATTCACGATATAAACTAATGCAATGAGTGATAAAAACATCAAGTAAGGTAAATGAACTACAAACTCCTCACGAGCCAAAGCGTTACCATTAACAAGGCCAACCAAAGACTTAAAGAAATTCTGCTTCTTACCTTTTTTTGTTCCTGACTTATTTTTCACTACTCTCATCATAGCTTTTCTGCTATTCTTAATTTTGCGCTGCGAGCGCGATTATTTTCTTTCAGCTCCTCATTCGAAGGAGTGATTACCTTATTATTTATTGCTTTAAATGGCTTTATAACATTTCCGAAAAAGTCTTGCTCAACCTTTCCTTCAAAATTCCCTGACTTGATGAAGTTTTTTACCAACCTGTCTTCCAAAGAGTGATATGACATTATCACCAACCTTCCTCCTGGCTTTAACACATCGGCACTTTGCTTTAAAAACTCTTGCAAAACATTCATCTCGTCATTCACTTCAATACGGAGTGCTTGAAAAACCTGTGCTAAATACTGAGAAGGCTTCCTCTTATCAATACAATCGGCAATCATTTCTTTAAACTGAAACACTGACTTAATATTCTCAGCAGACCTTGCGCTCAAGATGGTTGAAACCAAACGACCCAAACTCCTTACCTCCCCGTAAGTGCGAAATATTCGATACAAATCATCTTCCGAATACTCATTCAAGATTATTGATGCGGTCAACTTCGACCGCTGATCCATTCGCATATCCAAATCAGCGTCAAACCGGATTGAAAAACCTCTATCTGGAATATCAAACTGATGAGAAGAAACACCTAAATCTCCAAGAACACCATTAACTTGTTTACAACCCAACAAACGCAGGTTGTTTTTCAAGTACTTAAAGTTTTGTGGAACTAAAGTGAATTTATCGTCTTCTGGGACATTCTGCAACGCATCAACGTCTTGATCAAAAGCAATCAAACGACCCGAAATTAGTTTTTCGAGAATCGCTCGAGAATGACCTCCGCCTCCAAAAGTAACATCAACATAGATTCCAGAAGAATCAATCAACAAACCATTTATACAATCATGTAAAAGAACGGGTAAATGATATCCTGTGCTACTCATCTCCAAATGAAACATCACCCATAACCTCCTCTGCTAAAGCTTCGATATCTAAATCTTCACTCATCGCATTGGTGCGTTTGGATTTGTTCCAAATCTCGATAACACCCCCACTGCCAACCACAGCAACTTCCTTTGCAATTTCTGCGCTTGAAGCCAATGGCTTCGGCACTAAAAAGCGACCGACACCATCAAGAGAAACTGGAGTCGCACCACCCATGACACGCCTCACAAAATCATCGTTCTTCTTAATCAATCGATTCAATTTTCGAAGACCACGATTTAATTTCTCCCACTCGTCAATCGGATACACAACAAGACAATCAGCATGGAGATTTCGATTCACAACGAAACCTTTTTCAGCCTCTGTACCCAGCTGCTTTTTTAAGCCAGCAGGAAACATGAATCGCCCTTTGCTATCAATCTTACAGTCGTATTCGCCCAGTAGGTTTATCATTCACTAATAGTTGAGGGTAAAAGTAGAAAGAATATGACACAATTTACCACTCTTTACCACTTTATACCACTTTGTTGAAAACTTTTTAACGAATGATGATTTTAAAGGTTTCAGAAAACCAAATAAAACGAGTAGTAGTAAGGAATAGATAGTTTAAATAAGAAATAGAAAAAAGTGGGAGTTATTAACTTCGTTTTAAACAAGTGCCTGTTCAAAGTCGGTTCACCTTAATGCGTGTTTTCATAATACTTTTTTAACTAAATTTGGCGCACTTGTTAGTTAGTTAATGGAATTAAAAATCAAAGAAGAAGGAGGGTTTAAATACCTAGAGAAAGGCACAGGACCAGTGATTGTCGTACTTCACGGATTGTTTGGTGCGCTAAGTAATTTCAAAGATGTTGTTGAACATTTCTGCTCAAACTATACGGTTGTTATTCCAATGATGCCGATTTATGAGCTTCCAGTAATTAACACAAATGTTAAAAATTTAACGAAATTTATCCATGACTTTATTGAATTTAAAGGGTATGAAAAAGTCAACCTACTAGGTAATTCCTTAGGGGGTCATGTTGGTTTAGTTTACACTACGAAGCACTTAAGCTCCGTAAACTCATTGACTCTTACCGGCAGCTCTGGGTTATATGAAAACGCCATGGGCGGATCTTTCCCAAGAAGAGAAGATTACGAATATATTAAAGAGAAAGTTGGGCTAACATTTTTTGACCCAAAACATGCCACGAAAGAATTAGTTGATGAGTGTTATGAGATTGTAAATGACAGAGCAAGTGCGCTACGAACTTTAGCGCTCGCTAAATCAGCAATAAGACACAACGTTGCAAAAGATTTACCTGCGTTAAACATTCCTGTATGCTTAATTTGGGGGAAAAATGACACAATTACCCCTCCTGAAGTAGCTGAAGAATTTAAAGAACTTCTACCAAAAGCAGATTTATTTTGGATAGACGAATGTGGCCACGCACCGATGATGGAGCAGCCTCAGGAATTCAATACCCTATATAATACCTGGCTAAACAAACAACACCCTTAATCGATTACTATCTTCTTGCTTATTTATATAGGATGTTTAAATGAAAATAACCACCGCCACATTTCTAAAAAGCAGTGCAGAGGCTGACAAATGCCCTAAACCAGACAAACCGGAATACGCTTTTATAGGAAGGTCTAACGTTGGGAAATCTTCATTAATCAATATGATGACCAACAAAAAGGCGTTGGCCAAAATTTCTAGCCGGCCTGGAAAAACGCAACTTATTAATCACTTTACGATTAATGAAGAATGGTTTATGGTTGACCTACCGGGATACGGTTTCGCGAAAGTCTCAAAAAAAGATAAAGACAAATGGGTTGGTTTTACAAATTCCTATCTACTAGGCAGAATAAACCTAATGAGTCTATTTGTCTTAATTGATTCAAGACACAGTCCACAAAAAATAGATTTAGAATTTATGGAATGGTTAGCCGTTAACCAAATTCCATTTGCCGTTGTTTTCACAAAAATAGACAAGTTGACAGATAATAATTTCAGTAAGAATATGGAGGTATATAAAAATCGTTTACTGCAAGACTGGGAGACATTACCTAAAACATTTTACACCTCTTCTTCTCACAGAATTGGAGCGGAAGAAATTCTAAACTATATTGAAGAAACTAACAGCTTGTTTCAACTACCTTAACAGGGTAACATGACCATTGCGACTATAATCTTCACCCGAAACACCTGAAGCGGTTAGCACATAAAAATATGTTCCCGCAGCACATGGTTGCCCACCAAACGTATAACCAGACCACTCGCCTTTGGAATGCGTAGTTTCAAATATTAACTCTCCCCATCTATTGTATATCTGTAAATCATATTGACCAACACCTGCATTAGCGGCAACAAATACATCATTTAATCCATCACTATTAGGTGAGAATACGATTGGCAGAATAACACCTTCATTAATGGTTACCTCATTGTAAACCGTATCTACACAACCGTTTTCATCAGAAGCTATCAACATAACCGTATAAGTGCCTATTTCATCATATTCATGCCTAGGATTTTGAGAAGATGAAATGTTTTCATCACCAAAATCCCACTCCCAACCGAAGGAAGGAGAGCTAGCATCAGTGAAATCAACGATATCGAGTTGAGGATTATTTACTACCGAAGTAAATGCCGCTATGGGACCTTGAAATACTTTAACAGAAATCGAATTAGATGGCAGTGAAACACATCCGTTTGGATATGTTTCAGTCGCATAAACTTCTCCCTCAATATTTCCCCAAATGATTTCCATTTCATCTGTACCCTGCAATTGAGGATTTAATATAGCATCTGAAGCAGTTACAAACCAATTAAAATTACCAGAATTCGAATTATTTGAAGTTAATGAATAGCTTGATGATTGAGAAGTGCAAGCATCAGACAAACCCGATAAGATCGGTCCTTCAGGAGATTTTTTACCAAGAGCAAAAGGAAATTCACTAAAATTAATCCAATTAGAAATTGAAAGCGATTCAAAATTTCCAGCATTAGATGCTGTCGCGCTACCGGTCTTATTCCATAAGATTGCTTCAGGTGTTCCCCAAATTCCTATCGCATCAAAAGCGCCATCAATTACTTTATAAAACATAGTAAGGTTAATCGGCGAACTACCTGCCGTTCTGTGTATGTCGTGATAATAGTTAGGATTAATTTCACACATGGAATCTGATAAATTTAAAACATCGTAGCTATCGATAGTCGCTGAATTGTTAACAAGTCGCGCAGAAAATGCGTTAATTCCTGGCACAGTTATCTCAATCTCTATGGGTCTATATTTAAAGTTATTTAATGCTGAACCCAAAGGGAAGTGATACTTGCCAGCTTGCTCGGTTTGCCACCACAATGAACCAGTTGACAAACTACTAACAAATCCTGTGTCCACGGTGTTTGTATTATTTGTCACCGCTGATGTGTCCGGATTTAATACATACATTGTAAAGCTATCGGTAGCTAATTCTCTATCGTTAAGAGATAATTTTGAATTTATAAATACGTCAATTGTTTGAGTCTTTACTCCTGTACCTAATAATGTTAGATTATTAAAAATAGTTAATTGATCTCCTGTTATTAACTGATTAGACCCTGTTAATTCAATAGTACTTGACTGAGCAATAAAAGTTCCTTTATTGATCCAGTCACCTTCTATATGTGTTGTGCCACCCCCAATGTAAACGGCTGCATTACCTGCATCATCAATTAAAAGATCTCCATTGTTTATGCTATTAGAGACGGTGACGTCACCATTATTATCAAAAAAAGAACTAATTAAACCGGGGGAGCCACTTCCATTAAGTTCAACATTTCCATTTATTTGCATAATAGCTCCCGGCATAACGGAAACTGTAGCGTTATTATAAAAAGTAACTTGCGCGGATAAACAAGTACTCAATACACTAATAACTATAATAGAAATAAACTGCTTTAAAAACTGCATTTTACACACAATACAAATATACAAAATTGATACAATTTTAGTTTCACACTTGATAAATATGTATTCTTAAAATAAGCTTAAATCACTAATTCACAGGCCCAATTAATCCCATTTTTTCAGCAAAATCTGTCCCAAATTCTTTCATTTCTGTAGCCATTTCAGTTTCATTTGTTGCTCTTTCAAAGGTATCAGCCATTGTCATTATCGACTGATGAAAGAATTTTTTCATATCATCAACCGTCATTTCCTTCGTCCACAAATCTATACGCAACGTATTATTTTCCTTTTCGTCCCAAAGCGATACTAGCATGGCTTTACAAGAACTTTCCTCGCCTGCATCTGATGCTGTCCAATCTATTTTTTCTGGAACCTGATTCTCATCAAGCTGAACTTTAAAATTTATATCTGATGATTTACTCATGTTATAATTTTGGATTATATCCCGAATCACGAAGAATTGCTTGTGCATCATTACCCTCCATTAACTTTGCTAATGAAACTTCGGGATGTTTGTTCATATAAGATCTTATAATTTGCCAACCTAGCCATACACCAGTCCGCGCAGGCGAAACTTTGTCGAAACCTCTCGTAAATGGACCTTCTCCAGTAAACTGAACAATATCAGATTGATTCTTTGAAAACAACAACTTATTTTGGACTAAATGCGACCACAAATTAAATTCATCATGGTCGCACCAAAGCAATTGCTCTGAGGAAAAGCCAATTTTTATTGTATCACTTTTTGCTGGATAGAAAGCATCCATCAAATACATGATTTTACCTTCATAAATCATTTCTGACAGCAAATCTTTTTCCTTACTTTCATTAGAAAATTCGCTCATCGACCAACCTTTTAGAGCATCAACTACTAAATGATCTTTTGTCATAATATTTGATTTATACTTAGGAATTCCTAATGCTGGGTAGTACTCACAGTTGGCCCCTAGATACATATCTAAGCCTAAACCCAACGTGCTATCCATTGCAATAATAGCATAGTTAAACCCGGAGATAAACGTTACAATCTTTGGAACAACCTTTTTAGGAAAATGATAATTATAGTATTTGAAAGCAATTTTTAGCTCCTCTTCTATCTCTTTCGTTTCAGTAAACTCATCAAATGTTCTGTGATGCAACTCCCTAATGTTTGCATCCTCCAAAAACCCTATGAGATTACTCGCCACAACTTCAGGATTTGGACCCCCTGTATTAATTACTGAATTAACATATTCCTCAAAAAACAAACCATATTTACCATGTAACCTTTCCACTTCTGTTGCCATATTTGATTGGTTGGCCGCTTCTAGTTCTTTATCAAACCGATCAAAAGAAATACTAACATCAATGTCTGAGACGTTAACATCAAGCCTATCGCTATCGCACGTAATTAATAACAATGAGATGAGGATAAATACGATTGACTTTAAAAAACGCATGCTTGAATTTTGAGTACTATTGAATGTTCAAATGTATTAATAGCATAAACCAACAAATTATATTGGTATGAAAATTATAAACAAAGTACTATTTACAACCGCCACTGTATTATTAATGGCTATTATATCTAATGCACAAGAGGTAAAAAAAGTAGCAATTGGAATATACGGAACAGGCAACACATCATGGCTAAAACCTGATATTGATGGCAAATATGGACATACTAGAAAAGGTGTCGGTTTGGGTTATTGCGCTGGAGTTGCATTCGATTTAGCACTTTTCGGAAGCAACAACTACGCATTTGTTACAGGGGCCGGAGTGCTTTACCATTCAGGTAAAATTGAATACCCCGATGTTTATTCACCAGCTGATACGGTTCATTACACTGGAACGAGCACCTCTAAATACAAGCTAAGCTATATCGATATTCCAATAATGCTAAAACTGAAAACTAATGAAATTGGCTACCTAACCTATTATGGTGAAGTAGGATCTAGCATTGGCATCAAATACAAAGCAAGACAAGACAATAAGTTTACATACATCGATGAATTCAATACTCCAGTAAGTACGACAACTGAAGATAGCGACATGGGGTCGTCTGCATATTTATTTAGATTTCCTCTTGTAATTGGTGCTGGCGTGGAATATAACTTATCAGGAAATACCTCTATAGCAGTTGGCTTGACGTACAACAATGGCTTTACTAACACCTTTGCTTGGGGGAAAAACAATCCCAAAGTGTACGAGTATGACGACAGCAGTAATTCGATAGTTTTAGACGAAAATGGAGTACCAAAGACTGTTGATGAGCCCAGTCGGAAAGCGATTTCTAACTTTGTAGGGTTAAAAGTTGGGATCAAGTTTTAACGATTAATGAAGAGTAATTAAAGTTACGTGGAGCAGCAAAAAATAATTACACATATTGTTAATTGGCTAAAAGATTACAGTAATAAATCACATACCCATGGTTTTGTGATTGGTGTATCTGGTGGTGTAGATTCTGCTGTTACCTCCACCCTATGTGCTATGACTGGCAAACCCGTTATATGCGTAAATATGCCCATACATCAGGCCGAAGAGCAATTGCAACGATCTATTGAACATATTAATTGGTTGAATAGTAATTTCGACAACATTACCGAAAAAACAGTTGATCTCACTAACAATTTCGAAAACTGGAAAACAACTCTACCATTAGAGATACAAGATGACTTAACCATGGCAAACCTAAGGGCAAGAATTCGTATGTCAACGCTTTATGCCTTTGCAGGAAATACTAAAATGTTAGTTGTAGGAACAGGAAACAAAGTAGAAGATTTTGGAGTAGGTTTTTTTACAAAATATGGCGATGGCGGTGTTGATCTTAGCCCAATAGCTGACCTTAACAAAACAGAAGTTTTTGGTTTAGCTAAAGAACTAAACATTATTAAATCAATACAAACAGCAAAACCTACAGACGGTCTTTTTGGAGATGACCGCTCAGACGAAGACCAATTGGGTGCATCCTACCCAGAATTTGAATGGGCTATGAAATACATAGAAAACGAAAAAAACCTAAATGCTAGAGAAAAAGAAGTGCTGGTTATTTACAAAAGACTAAATAAAGCGAATACACACAAAATGATTCCTATACCGGTTTGCATAGTGCCTAAAGCTCTTCGAATCAAATAACCTCCCAGGTATTAGCTCCTGCAAGAAGCGAATTCAAATCACCTTCTCCTTTAATTTCTATAGCCTGATTAATTTGAATGGCAACGTCTTCTTCATAAACAGAACGGCTCTCTTTATAAAACACTCCAAAAGGCCTCGGTAAAGTCATTCCCGCTGATGGGATATCGAAAAATCGAGTTAAGATACCTGCCTTTACCTGATCCGATTCATCATGAACCCAAAGATCATCAGTTGAGGTACTTTCATCTAAAGCAACAACTACTGGTTTAAACCCGTCTAATTTAATTCCTAAATCTCGATTATCCCCGAAGATTAATGGCTGACCATGTTCAAGTTGCAGAGTTGTATTTCCTTTAGTTGCTTTCTCTGTAAACGTAAAAAAGGCACCATCGTTAAATACATTACAATTCTGGTAAATTTCAACCATCGAAGTCCCTATATGATTGTTTGCTTCTGCTAGAATAGCTCTTAAATGTTTTGGGTCGCGATCCATCGAGCGAGCAATAAATGTTGAGTCTGCTCCCAAACACAAAGCTAAAGGGTTAAAAGAGTGATCTAACGAACCCATTGGGGAAGACTTCGTAATCGTTCCTTTTGGAGAAGCTGGAGAATATTGACCCTTAGTTAATCCGTAAATTTCATTATTAAAAAGTAAAATATTTACATTCAAGTTTCTTCTTAATAAATGGATCAAATGATTTCCTCCAATAGATAGTGCATCTCCATCTCCTGTCACAATCCAAGTATTTAAATCGGGACGCGCAGTTTTTAATCCACTTGCTAATGCAGTTGCTCTGCCATGCAAACTATGAACGCCGTAGGTATTCATGTAATATGGGAATCTAGATGAGCAACCGATACCCGAAACAAAAACAGTATCTTCTCGTTTTACGCCAATATCTGCAAGGGTGCTTTGCACTTGCTTAAGTATAGAATAATCTCCACAACCTGGGCACCATTTTACTTCTTGATCTGACGCAAAGTCTTTTCCTGATAATTTTATTTCCGCATTTTCCATTTTTATGCTCATTACCCTAAAATTTCAAGAACTTTTTCTTTTATCTCTTGCGAGCTAAAAGGTATTCCCATTATCTTATTAAACGGAATTGCATCCACTAAATATTTATCTCGAATAAGTTTAACAAACTGGCCATCATTTATTTCCGGAACAAGTACTTTATCAAATCTAGAAATAAGATCTCCTAGGTTCTTCGGAAGCGGATTTAAATAGCGCACATGGGCCTGTGAAACTTCCACCCCATCTTTTACTAACTCAGTTACAGCAGTTTTACATGCGCCAAATGTTGAACCCCATCCTAGCACTAATACTTTACCTGAATCCTCACCAATTTCGATATTCTGATCTGGAATAGTATCCGAAATATTAGCTACTTTTTTTGCTCTTAATTTAACCATTAATTCATGGTTAGCAGGGTCATAAGAAACGTTCCCTGTTTCATTTTCCTTTTCCAACCCGCCTACTCGGTGCTCTAATCCTTTTACGCCAGGAATTGCCCAATCCCTTACTAGTTTCTCGTTGCGAACATAAGGCCTGTATTTTTCATCATCTCCTCCAGCAGAAAGTTTTTTGACCTTTATCGGCACTAAATCTTTTGCTAAAGGAAAACTCCATGGTTCTGAACCATTAGCTATATAACCATCCGAGAGAAAAAAGACGGGAGTCATGTGTTCAACAGCAATTCTTGCAGCTTCGTATATTACATCAAAGCAATCGGAAGGTGTGCACGGTGCAACTACCGGAATTGGTGCTTCACCATTTCTTCCGTATAATGCCTGCATTAAATCGGATTGTTCAGTCTTGGTCGGCAAGCCCGTTGAAGGACCTCCTCTTTGCACGTTAATGACGACCAATGGCAATTCTAATATCGCAGCATAACCTAGGGCCTCTCCTTTTAATGCAATGCCAGGACCAGAAGAAGTGGTGACTCCTAAATGCCCACCAAATGATGCTCCAATTGCAGCGCAAATAGCCGCAATTTCATCCTCTGCTTGATATGTCTTAACCCCAAAATTCTTGTGTTTCGCCAGTTCGTGTAAGATATCTGATGCCGGAGTTATCGGATACGAGCCATAAAATAAATCTAGGTTAGCTTTTCTTACTGCTGCAATTAAACCAATTGCTGTAGCCTGGTTGCCCATAATATTGCGATAGACTCCTTTTGAAAGAGGTGCTGGCTTTACTTCGTAACGCGATGTGAATATTTCGCTGGTATCACCAAAATAGTAGCCTGCCGTTAATACTTTAGTGTTGGCATCGATTAGATCTTGTTTTCCTTTAAACTTAACCTTGAAAAAATCGAGCGTTGTGTCTAGTTTTCGATTATACATCCAATACAAAACACCAAGTACAAACATATTCTTACTTCTATCAATGTGTTTTACAGTCATACCAGTATCAGCCAAACATGCACGTGTAAGTTTTGTAACATCCATTTCGAGAACGCGATACTTACCAAGCGAACTATCGGTTAACGGATTTTCATCATTTAAAAATCCAGCAAGCCGCAAATTCTTTTTGTCAAACCCAGATAGATTTACGATTATCGTTCCTCCGATTTTAAGCTTAAGCAGACTTGCTTTGAGAGCAGCAGCGTTCATTGCTACCAAAACATCTGCATTATCTCCTGGTGTAAAGACGTCAACACTTCCAAAATTTAACTGAAATCCCGAAACACCAGCAATCGTTCCCTGCGGAGCACGAATCTCTGCCGGAAAGTCTGGAAAAGTGCTAACATCATTTCCAAACAATGCGTTGGTGTTTGTAAACTGCGACCCCGTTAACTGCATGCCATCACCAGAGTCACCTGCAAACAGAATAGTTACTGTCTTTTTCTCTTCTTTGGTCTCAACCATAAAAACTTATTGGTACAGCAAAATTACTTGATTTTATGTTCTGAAAGCAGTTGGAAGAAAGAATTATTCAAAAAGAAATAAACTTAAATTTACTTAACAATTAAAACACTTTTTATGCTTGGTATAGCTTTTAGTATAGAGTCCTCAACACCGGCTTTAAATGTAGAGTTTTGCATCGAGCAATCAGTACAAGCACCTGTAAACTGAACTTTAACTACCAACTCATTAGTTAATTCAACCAAGTGAATATCACCGCCATCTTCATTTAAAAAAGGTCGAATTTGGTCTAAAGCCTGTTCTATCTTTTCTTCAATTATATGTTTCTCAGCGGCTGCCATGAAACAAATGTAAAGAATTATGCTTTGGCAAATTCTTGAATTTTTGAGTGCTTCAAGAAATTTTCCGTCAATTCTTTAAATGCTAATGCTTGAGGTGTGGTTTCTTGCATAATTGACGGGCGACCAATATCTCCTGCCTCTCGAATACTTTGTACAATAGGAATTTGACCTAAACAAGGAAGCTTCAAATCTTCTGCCAAAAGCTTTGCGCCCTCTTCCCCAAAAATAAAGTACTTATTTTCTGGCAATTCTGCAGGGGTAAAATATGACATATTTTCAACTATTCCCAGCACAGGAACTTTAATTCCGTCCATTTTAAACATAGCTACACCTTTACGAGCATCTGCTAACGCGACAACTTGCGGAGTACTTACAACAATAGCTCCAGTTAATGGTAAAGCCTGAACTAAAGACAAGTGAATATCTCCCGTTCCAGGAGGCAAATCAATTAACATGTAGTCTAATTCACCCCATTCCACATCATTAATCATTTGATTTAGTGCTTTTGAAGCCATTGGCCCTCTCCAAGCTACAGCTTGATTAGAGTCCGCGAAAAAACCAATAGAAAGAATCTTAACCCCATGACCTTCAACAGGGGTCATTTTGTTATTTGTTTCTCCATTAGCAACACCAGGCTTTTCTTGTGCAACGTCAAACATTATTGGTATAGATGGACCATAAATATCAGCATCGATAATTCCAACTTTAAACCCTTTTTTTACTAGGCCAACCGCAAGGTTTGCTGTAATAGTGGATTTACCTACTCCTCCCTTTCCACTGGCAATGGCAACAATGTTTTTCACTTGAGGAAGAACCGTTCTATTCTCTTTCAGTTTATCTTGAGTTGGAGGCATTGCTGCGACATGTATTTTAACTTCTATATCTTCTCCTAAAAAACGATTTAACTGATGCATACAAGCCTCTTCCATTCGTTTGCGATTGTGCATCGCTGGATTGCTTACATTTAAAATAAAAGAAATTTTGTTACCCGAAACGGTAAGTTCTGTGACCAAATTTAATGCTATGACGTCCTTCTTTAGATCTGGCTCAATTACATAGCTTAAAGCTTTTCTTACTGTATCTCTATTTATCTCCATTTTATTCGATTGTTAATTCCTGCATCGGATCCCAAAAGTGGTTGGCAAAATTAACGATTTGATTATCTATAACAACAATCCCTTCAGCTTCTAATTTTCTTTGCATAGCGAATGGGTTTTCGAAATGTTCTTTTCCTGTTAACAACCCAGCTCTATTTACTACTCTGTGTGCAGGAACTTCTGGTTTGCCGTGAGCTGCATTCATTGCCCAGCCAACCATTCTTGAAGAACGAACAACGCCTAAATATTTCGCAATAGAACCATAAGAAGTTACCTTACCCTCTGGAATCAGCTTGACAACCTCGTACACATCGAGAAAAAAATTACGACTTTTATCTGAAAGATTCATTCTCTAATTCATCTGAAATTTAAGATAAGTAATTTTAAATCCTTTCTCTGAAAACAATGTTTCGTAATGCGTTTTTATTCCTAATATTTCTTGGGTATCAATATCATACTCAGAAATTTTACTAGCATATAAATCAGCAGAAGCATCAATCAATTTATATTTTCGGTCTCTTATCACTTGCAACGTATATTCATGCAGCATCGCGCTATCCGTTTTTAAATGCACAATACCCCCGGGTTTTAAAAATTTTAGATATCTATCTAAAAACAAAGGGGAAGTCAATCTCTTCTTAACTCGCCTATCTATGGGCTGAGGGTCGGGGAATGTTATCCAAATTTCATCTACCTCATCCTTTTCAAAAAACGATTCAATAAATTCAATTCTAGTGCGTAAAAAAGCAACATTGTACATCTCGTGCTCAAGTGCATGCTTTGATCCAATATACATTCGGGCACCTTTTATATCAATAGCGATAAAGTTCTTATCTGGAAATTTTTCAGCCATCCCAACGGTATACTCACCTTTTCCGCAACCTAGTTCTAAAACAATCGGATTATCATTTTTAAAGTAATCTTCTCGCCAATTACCCTTTAGATGATAATGCCCCGTTTTTACGTTTTCTATATCCGGCTCAAACACGTTAGCGAATGACTTCATTTCAGCAAAACGCTCCAGTTTATTTTTGTTACTTCCCATATTCAAAGTTCGAGTGCAAAGGTAAAAGTTCAAAGAGAATAATTATCAAAGTAAGATTCCGTTTCTTCACTAAAATTAAGTTTGGAATTACTAATTTCGTGTTAATGAGCAGAAAAAAAGTATTTATTAGCCCATTAGATTGGGGACTTGGTCACGCAACAAGATGCGTGCCTATAATTAAAATCCTAAGAGACTTAAACTGTGAAGTAATTATCGGTTCTGATGGCCCTCAATTAGACCTATTGCGGAAGGAATTCCCAACGGTTCCTTACCTTAAATTTCCTGGATACAAAATTGACTACCCAAAAAATGGCGGCATGACTTGGCACATGATTAAATCGTTCAGAAAACTTGTGGGAAAAATCATGATTGAGAACCAATACCTAGATGAAATAAATGAAATGCATAAGCTAGACGGCATTATTTCAGACAATAGATACGGCTTGTATAACATTGAAATACCAAGCGCCTTCATCACACACCAATTAAACATTCAAGCTCCAATTGGGCAGTTTTTGCTCAAACAGATTAACAGCAAATTCATCAACAAACACAATGAATGTTGGGTGCCAGACATTCAGGGCAAAGGAAATTTAAGTGGAAAATTATCGCAAAAGAATCCACCAGAAAACGTAAAATATGTTGGTCCTATTTCGCGACTAGACACATACAATATTGGTAAGAAAAAATACGAAGTACTTGTTATTATTTCTGGTCCAGAGCCGCAACGAACTCTATTTCAAAATTTGATTATTCCACAGCTAAAACATCTTAACAAATCTGCAATGGTAGTTTTAGGGCAACCGGATAAAACCATTAACAAAACAGAAGGTAATATTGAAATTCGTTCTCATTTAGATTCCAAGCAAATGGCGGAAGCGATTAATGCTGCAGACGTTATCGTGTCCCGCCCAGGATACTCAACTATAATGGATTTAGCGCAATTTGAAAAGAAAGCCATGTTTATACCAACACCTGGACAAACAGAGCAGGAATACCTTGCAAAATACCACCGAGGGAAAGGACATACTTCCTGGCAAAAACAAAAAGATTTAAACCTGAAAAGTGGATTGGAAATGGCTGGAAATTATAAAGGAATTCCGCAGGTTCATAAAACAAACACATTGGAACAAACCATAAGAGCATTTGTTAATTCTTTATAACTCTAAATGCGGGAGAATTTCTTTTACTAAAAGAACCTCTTTAGCTATCCCCTCCTTGAAATTTTGATATTCTGTTGAATCTTTGTTGAATGGCCGATGCGCAATAGAACTTCTAAGTTTATCCATACGTAACATCAAGTCCAAACACGATTCATCAATTGCGAAATTTTTGAACTTCTCCCAGATATAATTTACTGCCTGCTGATTCGGATGCATCATATCTTCTTTATAGAAACGATAATCACGTAAATCGTCTAACATAATTTCATATGCAGGGAAGTAATTTAAATTGTCATATTGCTCAACCAACGACTGTATCGCCAGATGAAGTAACGACTTACTTCTTTGGTTTTCGATAACCCCATCTTTCCAATGGCGAATTGGGCTAATCGTGAAGATAAATTGAACGCTCGAAGTTGAACGCTCAAAGTTTTTTATTAATTGTTTAAAGTTCTTCTCAATCTCATCAATTGACAAAAGTCTTTTCCGAAACTGTGTATTAGGCACTTTATGGCAATTAGCAACCAAATTGTCTGTTTCTATATGTTCGTATACCCAAGCTGAACCGAACGTGATTATCAAACAGCTCGCTTGTTCCAAAAAATCAGCCGAACTATTTAATACTTCATTGTGCTTTTTTAGACACTCCACTTTAGTTAACCCAGCTAAATCACCATGGGTTTCGAAACAAAACCAACGACCTTGATTAAAATAAATATCCTTTTCTTCGAATAATCTTTTATCTATACAGCGTTGTAATAAATTAGCAATCGAAATAGGATTGAATACAACGCCAAAAGGATTGGATATAGAATTAAATCCAAAGTGACGAAACTTCGTCCCTATATTTTCGGAAAAGCATGACCCAATCAACAGCACTTTATCTTCATAAAACAATTGTTGTTTAAGTGTATTTGGGATTACCTCCGTTCTAAATTCTGGCATTTTAACTAAGTTTGTAGGTACAAATGAACGAAAAAGAAAAAAAAGAATTCAAAGAAAAACTTAATGAGGTTTTCGAACAGACGAAAAACCGAATTAAAGACCTTAAAGAATTAACGAAACCAATTGCTCCGGAAAATGCGATTGGTAGAATCAGCCGAATGGATGCCATTAACAATAAGAGCGTTAACGAAGCTGCATTAAGAGTGGCGGAAGCAAAAATGAGCAATCTAAAAATTGCTTTCGATAAAGTTGATACTGAAGGTTTTGGAAATTGTTTACGATGCAAACAACCTATACCAATAGGTAGGTTAATGCTTATGCCTGGTAGCACTAAATGTGTAAGGTGTGCGAGTTAAGTTAATTGTCATTTTTGTAATCACCTTTTTGTCAACGGCTAAAGCTCAAGATAAATTTAACATTGGGCTCGATTTTGGGTGGTCGCTTATTAGTCGCTACACTGTTGAGGCAAACGTCAAATACCGAAGGTTTGAAGTTTTCACGGGCATTGATAGCTATTACCTAAACCCAAACAAACTCAAACGGCAAGTTTTTGGCTACCATCTTGGCGGAAATTATTACTGGTGGTCAAAGTATTGCAAGTACTATGTTAGTACTTCTTTATATAAAATGAAATTTCTTTGGAACACTCAGGATCATCAATATGAGATGTACAATTTTCATTATGATTTAAGCCTGATAAACTCATCACCAGATGATATTCGAATGGATTTTACTGGTTACAATTTCATACTAGGAGCAAATTGGCCCATTGGTAAAAATTTCTTTACGAACCTAGAAATTGGCTGGACTAGAGGTATTGATTACACCCAAAACGTTTATGACGGTTACTCAACTTGTGAAACTGGCTTTTGTTCTGAAATTCAACTTTATAGAATTAAAACAAACCTTCCGTTCTTTAATACAGGTATAAAATACTATTTCGGATCCAAATTAGAACCCCAAGTTGAAGAGCAATAAAATAATCTTCATCGACTCCGTTCATCCAATTTTGAGAGAACGACTCACCCAAATGGGGTTTAAGTGTTTGGATTATACCAATAATTCACGGCAAGAAATATTGAGCGTAATTAGCACTTTTACAGGGGCTGTTATTCGCAGTAAGTTTAAGATTGATAAAGAGATTTTGGATCGCGCTATTAATCTAAAGTTTATCGCCCGTTCTGGAGCAGGGCTAGAGAATATTGATTTAGACTACGCTCAGCAAAAGAACGTTGCGATTTACAATTCCCCCGAAGGAAACCGAACCGCAGTTGGCGAGCAAGCTGTTGGCATGTTGCTTAGCTTATTCAATAATCTTAATAATGCGGATGCTGAAGTTCGAAAAGGAATTTGGGACAGAGAAGGAAACCGGGGCCATGAACTAGCAGGTAAAACTATCGGTATAATAGGTTACGGGAATATGGGGTCTGCATTCGCTCAGCGTCTGCAAGGATTCGAATGCAACGTTATCGCTTACGATAAATATAAATCTGATTTTGGCAACAAATTGGTGATGGAAGTTTCAATGGAAACGCTTTTCAAAAAAGCTGATGTACTTAGTTTACATACTCCGTTAACTGATGAAACAAAGCACCTGATTAATGATGAATTTATTAGAAGTTTCGAAAAGAATATTTACATCATTAACACTGCAAGAGGGCAGTCTTTAAATACTTCTGATTTAGTAGATGGACTTAAATCTGGGAAAATTTTAGGCGCTTGTTTAGATGTTTTGGAGTATGAAAAAACTTCTTTTGAGAATCTAGAAACGACTAAATTACCGGCTCCCTTTCAATTCCTAATTAACTCTAAAAAAGTGATTTTATCTCCTCACATTGCTGGGTGGACGCAAGAATCTTATGTTAAGCTATCTACTTTTTTAGCCGACAAGATTGAGAAAGATTTAACGAATTACATTTAGGCTTCTACCCAACCTAAATCTTTCATTACAAATCGAGCAGTATGTCTACTTTTTTGCTCGACCAGAAT
>JABHTA010000244.1 GCA_018669945.1 Flavobacteriales bacterium | reverse complement strand
CCCATCTAAATCAATAGCCCATATTGGTTGATTAGCAGCATATTGGTATGGCGTAAGTGTTGGGAAGGATTTAGCTAAAGGGTCTACAGAAAGAAAGCGAGCTATACGGGGGTCATAAATCCTAGCCTCAAAATCATAAGAATTTCCGCTACCCTTTATCTCGTCATCCTTTTCTTTCCCCACAAACCCATATCTATACTCTCCAACGGCTACTGTACAGGTTTCTGTACTGGTTACCACTTGCTCAATGGTTAGGTTATCTATGGTAATATTAGTTGGTTGATTGGCAAATTGTCTTAAAAACCTCAACATCACATTAGGGCTTGTCGCAGTAAAGTTGGATTACTCTCGAATGTAGGTATGGTACTATGTCTCAACACTTCTCAAAGATAATGAAAAGTATTATCCCCAAGTTAATTTACCTTGGTCTGGTTCCTCTAATGCTTGAGAAAGTCTAATTTGCTGAAGAATATCTTCAAATGTAGATGGATTAAGCCATTTTGAATAACTATGTATTTTATCCATCATCCTGACAAATACCGAAACATCTGACTGCCTTGTCAGTTTCCTTAATGCTCCAATGTAATCTTCACGATAAGCGGTTGGAATTAATATTCTTTGCTCTGATGCTTTGACTAACTCAGCATTCATCATAACCCTAGCAATTCTTCCATTTCCGTCATCAAATGGATGAACCTCACTTACAATAAACATGGTAAATATTGCCTTGCCTAAAGGAGAATTTATTGACTGTAAAAGCTCAAAACCAGCAGATAGTGTCCCATTAACTAGCCGGGGTAAAACAAAATGGGTACTTCCTGCACGATTGGCTTTCTCTTTAAATATCCCCGGATTTTTATCTGGGCGACCAACCATAATAATTTTGTGTCGCTCCCGAAGCAGATTTAGAAAATCTATTGGTGTATTAGCAATTTGCTTTAATTCAAATTTATTGGAACAGACCTCGAAGGTTCCTTTTATATCATGAGAATCTCCTGATCGGTTTTCAATCATTTTCCCCTTATATACTATATCAATAGCTTCCTCTACTTCAAATGTTGTTCCCTCTATGTAATTTGAGAAATAGCTTTCAAAAAATGCAAAATTGTTAAACTCCTCCTGTGAAATGGCATTCTCAACCCTTGATTCAAATACTGAGTTATTAAGTTCACCAACTAATTTTTGAAATAATCGAACTCTATGAGGATCATATGGAGTACCAATAGCTTGAGCAGCAGCTACAGGGGATTTCAATTTTTCAGCTGGGTTTGTTGAGAGAATTGCACCTACTTTATTGTTCAACTTCTCAAACTCTTTTTCCATATCTAGTTTCTCAGATATTTCTCGTGCCTTATCTCGAAATTTGTTTAATCCTTCTTCTCCTGCCGTTTCGAGTATTAAGATCAGTTTTTCCTCTAACACTGATTCCTCGACCGTTTTATACTCCCCATTAATAGCCCTGCTTGAAGATAGGTTTTCTAAATAAGCTCGCTCTTTAGATGAGACCCTTAATGTTTTATGTATCGGATAATCATCTTCAAGCGGCTGAAGTCCTTTTGTAAATCTTAATTTTACTCCTGGCCATTCAACCTTCCTGTTTTGAGAGGAAGTTAAATAGAAGTTGTTGTCATTTGTGGGCTCGTATTCTATAGCAGAACGATGACTTACAATCGCTTCAGGATAATGTTTCCATATTAGTTGAAGTAAGTGCTTTCGAATAATTTCATTGACAGGTTGTTCTAAATTACTCGTATATGCTTTTGGTAAAATTTTTACAATTGTGCCTTCCTTCACTAGTTTACCGAGCTTATTATTCTCAGTTTTATTGGAAGTGCTATATAATATTTCAGGTAATATCAAGCCTATGGATTTTTTGCATCTAAATCGTTAACACTTACAAATATAATGGATTTTATGCACTTAATGCCGTTATTTAGTGGATTTATTGCATTTAACATGTGGCTAAACATGGAATTACTGCATTTAAATTAGTTTGTATATTACCCCTATTTTGGGTTCTGTCCTTTAGAGTGAATCAGTTTTTTTCCTACATCCCCACAATAGCAAAAGATTTAGAGCACCTGACGGAATTGAGTATGACCGTAAAAATGATGAATATCGAACTTTTAGAGTGAATCAATTTTTCTCCTACATCCCTACCATAGCAAAAGGTTTAGTACCCGAGGTCGGACAAAACTCGAACTTTTTGAATGAAGATATTCAACTTGTCTTAGCTTTTGAAGCTCACTAAAAAATGGAGTTAACGCGACAGAATCTTATCTAACCACGGTAACGGTTCCAATAAACTCTTCAGGGTCTTTCTTATCAGAAGTTCCAATGCGTTTAGCAAATGCTTTCCAGACGTAGACATCGTTAGGTGCTAATTTATCTGACAGTTTAATCGATCCGTCCCATTCTTGATGAAAGTTAGTGGTATGAAAAATCTGCCCCCCCCAACGATTGTAAATAAATAATTCGAAATTATTGAGGTCAACACCAACACCTTGCAATCTAAATCCATCATTAATATTATCGTCATTAGGTGTAAATGCGTTAGGTGCATATAGAGCAAAGTCAGGTTGGATATAAATATCGATTGTATCATAATCATGACATCCTTGAACATT